>CALGKS010000031.1 GCA_937930475.1 uncultured Collinsella sp.
ACACCCGTACCTGCGGCGAGCTTCGCCGCGAGAACGTGGGCGAAGAGGTTACCCTCACCGGTTGGGTGAGCCGTCGCCGCGACCACGGTGGCCTTATCTTCTGCGACCTTCGCGACCGCGAGGGCATTACGCAGCTCACCTTCGACCCCGAGCACTCCGACGGCGATGCCTTTAAGATCGCCGAGACCATGCGTCCCGAGTGGCCCATCAAGATCCACGGCGTCGTGCGCGCTCGTGGCGAGGAGACCACCAACGCCAAGCTCGCGACCGGCGAGATCGAGGTCCTGACCGACCACGCCGAGGTGCTCAACACCTCCGTTACCCCGCCGTTCCAGATCGAGGACGGCATTGAGACCAGCGAGGACACCCGCCTGCGCTATCGCTATCTGGACCTTCGTCGTCCCGAGATGATGGCCAACCTCAAGCTGCGCTCCGACTTTACCTTCGCCATTCGCGAGGCGCTGCATAACCGTGAGTTCATGGAGGTCGAGACGCCCTCCCTGTTCAAGTCCACGCCCGAGGGCGCTCGTGACTTCATCGTCCCCAGCCGCATCCAGCCGGGCAACTTCTACGCCCTGCCGCAGTCCCCGCAGCTCCTGAAGCAGCTGCTCATGGTCGGTGGCGTCGAGCGCTACTACCAGGTCGCCAAGTGCTTCCGCGACGAGGACCTGCGTGCCGACCGTCAGCCCGAGTTCACCCAGGTCGATATCGAGATGTCCTTCGTGGACCAGAACGACGTCATGAGTGCGCTCGAGGAGGTCCTGTCCGACGCCTTCGGCCGCATGGGTGTCGAGATGCCCACGCCGCTGCGTCGTATGGACTACTGGGAGGCCATGGACACCTATGGCTCCGACAAGCCCGATACCCGCTACGGTATGCACCTGGTCGACCTGACCGACGTGTTCGCCAACTCCAAGTTCAAGGTCTTCGCGACCGCCGCGAACGAGGAGGGCTCCGTCGTCAAGGCCATCAACGCCAAGGGCGCCGGTGCCTGGGCCCGTGCCAAGATCGATAAGCTCGCCGGCGTGGCTTCCACGTTTGGCGCCAAGGGCCTGGCCTGGATTGCCTTCCGCGAGGACGGCTCCATCAACAGCCCCATCGTCAAGTTCTTCTCGGACGAGGAGATGGCAGCTCTGCGCGAGCGCATGGACGTCGAACCCGGCGACCTCGTGATGTTCGCCGCCGGCCCGCGCCTGCTCTCTGACGAGATCCTGGGCGGCATGCGTTCCCACATGGCCAACGCGCTCGAGATCAAGCGCGAGGGCCACGACTTCCTGTGGGTCGTCAACTTCCCGCTGTTCCACTGGGACGAGGACCGCAAGGCCTATGCTGCCGAGCACCAGCCCTTCACCCTGCCGACCGAGACCGACATCGCCAAGATCGAGGCCGATCCGCTGGCAGCCGGTTCGTGCACCTACGACTTTGTCATGGACGGCTTTGAGGCCGGCGGCGGTGGCATGCGTATCCACAACGCCGAGATGCAGATGTCCATGCTCAAGCTTCTGGGCTTTACCGAGGAGCGCGCCGAGTCGCAGTTCGGCTTCCTCATGGAGGCGCTCAAGTTTGGTGCGCCCCCGATGGGCGGTTTTGCTCTGGGCCTGGACCGCGTGTGCATGCTGCTCACCGGTTCCGACTCCATCCGCGACGTCATGGCGTTCCCCAAGACGGCCAGCGGCTCCGACCTCATGTCGGGCGCCCCGAGTGCCGTTTCCGGCGCCCAGCTCAAGGACGTCAGCCTGCGCCTGATGTAGGCGAACGGCTTACATATTGCTCGCAACGAGGGAAGGACGCGCGCCTTCCCTCGTTTTTTATATTGCGACGTTATGTTTGGAGGCTTGCCGTCATGCACCGGGAAACTACAACCCGGAATCGGCGCTTAGAGCGGGACGCGCTTTCCGCTAAGGCCGTCTTGTGGAAACTGCATCCCGGAATTCGAGTTCAGAACGGGACGCGGTTTCCACTTGGATTGCTCAGCGGAAAATGCATCCCAGAATTCGAGTCCAGAACGGGACAGGCTTTCCGCAACAGCTGTCTAGCGGAAAGCCCGTCCTACTTTCTTATAGCGAGTCTCTCTGGATTAGCTGCATGTGCATCACGGTGGTGGTGGGCTCGGCGCCCTTGATCATGTCGAGTGCAATGCTGGCGGCCATGTGGCCTTCTTCGCGCAGGGGCTGGCGGACGGTCGTGAGCGCGGGGACGTAGCGAGCCGCAATCTCGTGATCGTCGAAGCCGACAACCGATACGTCCGCCGGAACGGAAAGGCCTGCCTCGTTGAGTGCGGTGATGACGCCGGTTGCGATACGGTCCGAGCCACAGAGCACGCCATCGAAGGTGATCTCGCGCGCGAGGAGTTGATGCATGGCCTGATAACCGTCTCCGCTGTTCCATCCGGTGTAGACAACGTTCTCGTCCGGGAGGTCTTTACCCAAGACGGCGCGGTAGCCGCGCAGACGGTCAATGACGGCGGGGTTGTCTTGCGGGCCCAGCACGGCGACGATATCTTTGCGCCCGCGCTCTTTCATGGCGAGTGCCGCAAAGTGTCCGCCCTCTTCGTCGTCGGAGTAGACCGTCGAGAACACATCGCGATAGGGGTGGCCCTCGAGTTGGCCGCACAGCACGGTGGGTACGCTCAGCTCGCGCAGCACCTCGAGCAGCTCGCTGCCCTTGTAGGGAGAGACGTCGATGACTGCGTCGAACGAGCGACGCTCAAAGTGCTCGCGCGCACGGTTGCGCTCGTGCGTGGAAGATGCCTGCAAGATAACGGGCAGATAGGACGATTCCGAGAGTTCCTCGGTAATACCGCTCAAAAACTCGCTGTATGTGGGGTCGCCGAACAGCTCGCTCAAGGGTTCGGTCACGAGTACGGCGATGATTTCCGTACGTCCGACGGCGAGTGCTCGGCCGCGTGCGTTGGGGACAAATTTGACTTCCTTGGCTGCAGCACGGACGCGCTTTTTGGTTTCCTCGCTAATGCGGGGCGAGTCGTTGAGCGCGCGCGATGCCGTGGAGCGCGATACGCCGGCAGCTGCGGCAACCTCGGCAAGCGTAGGTGCGGTGCGAACTGGTTGGGTCATGGCGTCTCCTGGAAAAGCGATCAATGTTGTCACTGATACGGGCTGGTGCGGATACAGCTTACTATAGTGCGCCTGAACAGCGTTCATAGTATCCGGCCACTGGTGGCATTTCACATCCAAGCTGCTGTTGAACATGTCTTGCAAAGATGGGGCGTGAATGGGCACGGGGAGCTGTCTGCGGGCCTTGCAACGCTGTTTTGCGCCGCGTATTGATACTCAGGGTGACATAAGTGCCGGGGTTGTACAACCGGTTGCACCGTTAATCCGGTGAAATCGACCGTTCAGCGGACAACCGGTTGCACAAGTTTTTGCATCGCCCGTAAGATAAGGACAACCGGTTGCACAAGAATCACTACGATGACGAAGGAGCATCACCATGGACGCCATTAACGATTGGGAAAACCAAGCGCTCACCAATAGGAACCGCCTGGCGCCCCATGCGTACTTTATGGGTTACGAGACCGCCGATCTCGCCGCTACGTACAGCCGCGAGCTTTCGCGCGGATTTGTCCAGCTGTCCGGCTCGTGGCAGTTCCGTCTTTTTGAGGGCCCCGCGGCCGTTTCCGATGAGCTGCTTTCTACCTATAAGCCCGAGTGGGACCATGTTGAGGTTCCGCACCTGTGGCAGGTAGACGGCTACGGTAAGCTCGCCTATACCGACGAGGGCTTCCCGTTCCCGGTCGACCAGCCGTTCGTTCCCTCCGATGACCCCACGGGCGTTTACCAGCGCATCGTCAACCTTCCCGCCGTTCCCGCCGGCGCTCGCGAGATCATTCGCTTCGACGGCATCGAGAGCTACGGCGAGCTGTACGTCAACGGCCAGTTTATCGGCATGACCAAGGGCTCGCGCCTGTCCGCCGAGTTCGACGTGACCGACGCGCTCGTCGAGGGCGATAACCTGTTTGCCGTTAAGGTCCTGCAGTACAGCGACGGCAGCTATATCGAGGACCAGGACATGTGGTGGGCCTCGGGCATCTTCCGCGATGTCTACCTTATGCAGCGTCCCGCCGCGCACCTGGTCGACTTTAGGTTCCGTACGCACTGCGAGGGCGATGCCGCTCTGATTACGCTCGATACGGTTGCCGAGGGCGCAAGCCGTGTCGTGTTTACGCTCAGCGACGGCGAGAACGTAGTTGCCACGGGCGAGTGCGTCGACG
>CALGKS010000032.1 GCA_937930475.1 uncultured Collinsella sp.
TTATTTCCGTCTCTGTCTTACAAGAAATATAATAGCATTAATCGTTACAAAAAACTAGTTGAAATTATAATAACAGCCGTTAAAATAATAACCAAGTTCCAACAGACGAGGGAAAGGATCGTCATGAACAAGTCCGAAACTGAGAGCCTATGGAGGGCACTGTGCGCGACCACGTGCAAGCCCGGAACGCACGCGCCCTACGATAGCGTGTGCGTACACGATCACGTCGTGTACGCGACGAACAGCTACGTGCTTCACCGCGTCGAGGGCCTCTTTCAGTCTGGTATAGGCTTGACCTTTCGCGCGCTGCACGGTCACGGCCTCGCATATCTCGACCATACCGACGTCCTGAACGGCCTGCTTAAATACCGTCCCGACAATCGCGAGTACGCAAACATGATTCCCGACTATGACCCCGCAGACCTCATGCTCGCGCTGCGACCGCATCGAGCGCTAGGCTCGACGGTTAAGTTCTATAGCGGGGCGCGTCGCGAGTACGCGCCCTTGGTCATCGTGAGCAAGACGGCCACTCCCAAGGATCCGATCATCATCACGACCGTCATCCAGGGTAAGAGAAACGGGTGGAAATAGATATGATTTGTTAAAAACTTTTTCGCTACAATATCGTTAGGCTTACGGGACTCGGCAAAGTGCCGGGTCCCCTTTTTCTGCTGAAAGGAGGAACAATATATGGACGTCAACGCAGTTACGGATCTGGTGAGCAACGTGGCATTTCCGATCGCAGCATTCGTGATGATGTACTACACCAACACGAAAACCATTGAGGAGCTTCGCAAGACTATTGAGGAGAACAGCCTTATCATGACCAAACTCTCCGATAAGCTTGACAAGGAGGCCTAACCGAATGAACGAGAATCGTATCAAGCGGGGAGGCGCGGCACTTGCCGCGCTTTTCTTCGCGACCGTCATCACGCTTACCGCGCCACTGCGCGCGGAGGCGTACCAAAGCGTCGATAGGTATGTTAGCAACGGTCACGGTTATTTAAACGCGTCCTATCTTGTCATCCATGAGACGGCTAATCCGGGCGCTTCCGCTTACAATCACACACTGCTATGGTCGCGTGATGATACATACGCAGTCCATCATGTGATGGAGCTGGACGGTTCCACTGTCTACAATACGGTAGCGGAGAATCGTCTTTGCTGGCACGTCGGCAACGGCAACGGGTACACGATCGGCATCGAGCTCGCACACGCCACTAATGCAGGCGATTTTGCCAAGCAATGGAACGAGGCTGTCAAATGGACCGGTGACGAGCTCCGCGCGCACGGGTGGGATACCTCGCGCCTACTCTCACATTACGAGGCTGCCCGGCGCTGGGGAGGTTCAGATCATACCGATCCTAACGGTTATTTCCGCGCCTACGGCAAGACATGGGCCGAGTTCAAGCAGGCGGTTGCCGCATATCTGGGTAGCGGATACGTTGCACCTATCGCACCGACTGACGGTAATGGGGGCGCTTATCAGCCCTCCGTATCTGTCACGCGCACGAGCTTCCCGAAGTCCACGGGAAAAAGCATCAACATTTACTATGCGCTGCACAACCGCTACGGTGCGTGGAACGATGCTGTTACCAACTTCAACGACTCCAATAGCGAGGGTTTCGCGGGCATGCCCTACGGCTCCCATGACATGCTCATTGCTTGGGTCGATAGCGGCACTTTGCGCTACCGTGTCCACACCAAGGAGAGCGGCTGGCTTGACTGGGTGCAGACCGCAAACTACAACGACAGCGTGAACGGCATGGCAGGCATCTGGGGTCAAACGATTGACGGCGTTCAGATGTACTACATCACGCCCGATGGCGAGTACAAGCAGGTCTATTATCGTTCGCAGGATGTCGCGCACGCCGTATACTGGGACGAGGTGTGCGACGACGGCACCACTTACGGAGGCGATGACTATGCAGGCATGTACGGCTACGCGCTCGACCGTCTGCAATGCTATATCTCGGACGGTACGCGCCGGTAACTGAAAATTTATTAGAATGACGGTTGACACAGAAAGCACCCTTTTCCTATAATGCCCATGACAGCAACGGGAAGGGGGTGCTTTTCATGACAAACGCAAAAAAGGAGCGCGGCCGAATCGGGCGTAGAATTCAGATTTGCCATTGCGCCGGCAAGGTTGTCGCAAAGGGCAAGCTGATTGATTTCGAGTATGACCTTTATGGCGATTACTCGAACCCCGTTAAGGCTACGAACACGCTCCGGAAACGTCTAGGCGATTCGTCTATCTTGATCACAAGCGTCGAGACCGAAACGGACTACTATTCAATCCCTACAAGGCTTTTTCTCAAAGTCGCAATGAATTACGCAATCGGAAAGGAACCTCATTATGATTAGTGAAGACACTCAGCTCGCAACTATGGGCAACTGCACCGATCTATACACTCCCGCGAGCTACTCCAGCATCAAGGCTACTGACACTGCAACCAAGAAGCTCGTCGTAAACGCGATGAACAACGCCGATTCTCTGTCCGACCACGAGGGCAAGACCCTCAACGTCATCGGCGTGTTTACCAAGCCCGGCATTCGCCGCGCCCGCGACAAGAACGGCGTCGATACGCCCTGCACCAACACCACGCTCGTATGCGAGGACGGCACCGCCTATTTCTCCCAGTCCGAGGGCGTTCGCAACGCAGCGGACAATTTCATGGCCGCGGGCCTGTTCGACGAGGGCGAGATCGTGCCGATGAAACTTGTATCCTCCAAGCTCCCCAACGGCAACACCCGCAAGACGCTCGTACTCGTCTAAATCAAGATTTAACCTTCAGCTCCCGTTGCTTTAACATCAGGCGGTGCGGTTCAGGCTGCACCGCTTTTTTTTTTGGAGGTATCCCGTTATGGCACGTGCGAAAAGGACATCCGACGAGGTATACAACGCGCGCCGTCGCGCCAAGCGACTGCTGGCGCGCCTGGAGCGCGAGGACGTGAGCGGCATGAGCACGTTGCAGAAGCGCGCACGGGCGGACTATATCGCGAGCGTGCGCGGGCAGATCATGCAGTCATACCAGGGGACGCGGCAGGCGCATCAGGTATCCGAGGCCAAGACTCGAACCAAGAAGGCCGCAGAGAGGCTCGACCGCATGACGACCGCGCCGCGCAAGGCGAAGTCGCGCGCGGCAAGGTCTAACCTCATATTCCAGCGCCAGATAAACCTGGCGCGATCGGGCGCGCCGAGTACGCTCGGGGAGAGGGGCAAGGAGGCCGTATCGGTCTTCTATGCGGCAACGCGCCGTTTTTGGCGCGGCAAGGATCCCAAGGAGCGCAACAGGCTGATCATGGAGGGGCTCGGCGTATCGTCTCTATCCGAGGCGTACGACCGCGTTTTGGGCGCAAACAAAAAGGCGCTCGACAGCATGGTCGCTGCCGGGGCCCAGACGTCTATGGTGAAGGGGCTCACATCTGAAAACGAGGCCTTCTACGGTGAGGTCGAGTACGACGCGGAGCTTATGGGCTCGGCTATCTGGGCCTCGAAGATCGTAATGTTCGGATAGGAAAAAAGGTGCGGGATGAGGTTCAAGTCGAAAAGGCCGGAGTTTCGGGTAGCGGCAAGCTACGATACCGAGACGTGCAACATATGCACCGACCGCGTCGCTAACACGTGGCGCGCATATCCCGTGCTCTTTATCTTGAACGACCTGCGCGGATGCGACCTGCGGACCTATGAGCCCGGCGTCGGCCATATCGACTTCTACAGTCACGAGAGCGAGATGCAGGCCGCTATAGGCGAATATATCGCCTGGGGCGAGCGAGAGAACCTCATTCCGATCGTCTGCGCTTACAACCTCATGTTCGACCTCCAGCCCCTAATGCATGACCTAAACGCGCGCTGGGATATGGAAGTGTCTGCGCAGAGCGCGACGAGCGCGTACACCGTCGACATCGTGCGCGACGGCGCGGTAAAGCTCCGTTTCTGGGATACCTTTTACCTCGAGATGCGCGGCCTGGCGAAGATGGGCGAGGTCGCGGGGCTCCCCAAGGCCGAGGGCGATTGGGACTATTCCAAGATCCGCACGCCCGAGACACCACTGACACAAGACGAATATTTCTACGCGGGTCGCGATACCGAGGTCATCCCCGCATATCTGCGCTACCTGCTCGAGTCCAACGAGTGGCTACGCCCCGAGTGGCTCGGCGTGCGCGTGCTGACCAAGACGTCGCTCGTGCGCCAGGCGGGAAAGATGGAGACCGGGCGTCTACGCATCCCCAGGGCGAAGGGCAGGCCGATCTCGGTACAAGCCGCTTTTGAGCGAATGTGCGCCGAGGAGCTCGCGCCGACATATGCGCAGTACGCGCTGCGCAAGGCGTGTTTCCGAGGCGGTTTCACGCTCACGAGTGCGCGGTATTCGGGCATCGTGCAATCGAACGTCTTCTCAATCGACGAGACGAGCGCGCATCACGCCTACATCAACGGCCATATGTGCCCGGTCCACTTTCGCGGCCTGCTGCCGCCCGTGTTGCAGTCAATGGCCGAGACCGTATGCTCGACAGGTCTCGACGCGGCGATGCGCCACTGGGAGGAGCCGTTCGGGTGCGCCTTTCACGCGCAGATCCGATTTACGAACATGCGTTTGCGTGAGGGGAGCGCTTTCGAGTGCTGGGACATCGCGCTACTGTCCGAGGCGAAATTCAAGGCCAAGGGGCAGCTGGGTGACTGGGGCGGAGACGCCGACCGCGACGGCGTGACGGCCGTGCGCAGCGCGGGATACGTGGATATCGCATACAATGGGAGCTTCGCATTCGGTAAGCTGGTATCGGCCGACTCCGCAATCGTCAACGCGTCCGAGCTGGAGCTGTGGTGTATGAGCAGGGTATATGCCTGGGATTCTATGGAGGTGATTTTGGGGGAGGGCACTATGTCGTTCGTCAAGCCGCCCGATTACGTGACGCTGCTCTCTAACCTGTTCTACGCTAGAAAGAACGCATGTAAGCAGATCCTGAAAACCTATGAGACGGGTACGCCGTATGCGCCGGACATCCCCGAGACGATCCCCGAGGGCATCGCCGCGCGCATCCGCGCCGGCGAGATGGAGCGCGCCGACCTCGAGGCGTACTACAACTCAACGGTCAAGGGCATGTTCAACTCTATCTACGGCATGGAGGCGCAGGACGTGTTCAAGCCCTCCTATAAGGTCGAGGACGGTGAGATCTCGGTCGATCGCTCGACCGTCGTGTCGCGCGAGACGTATGAGGAGCATTACGAGGACGCTAAAAACAAGCTCGTGCTCTATCCCTACGGCCTCCGAATCGTCGGAGGTTCGCGCATGGCGATCGTCGCGGCGATCGAGCTCATATACCGCGCGTTCGGAGAGCGCGTGCGCGTGCTCGGTGGAGATACCGACTCGTTGAAGATCTCGTGTGACACGGACGTGACCGCGGGTGACCTCATGGCCGCGCTCGCGCCGTTCCATGAGGCCGTGACCGCCTCGATTGACGCGTGCATGGGGCGCATCCGCGCGAACTTCCCCGGCTACGCGTCCACGCTCGCGGGCGTGGGCACGTTCGAGGTCGAGGGCGAGGCGTATCCGCTCCACATGGACGCCTGGAACAAGGCGCGCGTGAGCTGGGACGGCGGGCACGCGCACATCACGTGCGCGGGCCTGTCGCGCCCGACGGGTATGTACCATATCGAGAACTGGATCGACGACATGAGCGCCGAACATGGTTTCGCCGAGGTCGCGCCGCGCGTGCTTGGGTGGGGGGTGCGCGTATCGCAGACCGTGTGCCACGCGCTCGAGCACCACCGCCCGGCGGCCGCCGACGTGCTGGACATGGATGTGACCGACTATCTCGGCGAGACCGCGCACGTGAGCGCGCACGAGTCGATAGCGCTCTACGCCTCCGACCGCGTGCTCGGCGATTCGGAGAAGGGCGGCAACGCCCGCACGGTCGCGTACATGCGCGAGCGCTACGGGCGCGTAGTCGACACCGCCGAGCGCGTCATCGACTACGACGGCGAGCGTGCGAGCTACACTTATATCGACGAAGAAGGGAATGAGGTCGAATGGTAAACCTGAACGACGGCATACACTACAACTGGGAGAAGACGCTTAGCTACAACGCGGACATCACCATGGTCGTGGGCGCGCCCAACAAGGGCAAGACCTACGGCCTGCGCGCCTATGCGCTCAACGCCGCGATCAAGCGCGATGAGCGTTTCGTCGAGGTCTGCCGCACGCTCGACGAGCGCGATGCCGTGAAGAAAGGTTACTTCGACAAGCTGGTCGCGACCGATGAGGAGTTCGCGAGATACGATTTCAAATGCGAGAACAATGAGTTCAAGTACCGCCCCGCAGATGCCGAGAAGCGGACACCGTGGAAGGTGTGCGGCTATGTCGTCGGCTATGCCGAGATGCAGGGCACGAAGAAGCGCACGTTTTTCAACGTCAAGAACATCATATTCGACGAGGCGATCATCGAGAACATCGACGCGACCCATACATACAAGCGCAACGAATGGAACATGCTCGCGCGCATCATCGACTCGTGTGTTCGCGAGGACCCCTACGACGGGAATCGAATCAAGCCTCACGTCTTCCTGCTCGGCAACGCCGTCGACCTGCTGAACCCCTATTTCGCCGCGATCGGAGTAAAGGGCGTGCCGAGATTCGGGTATACGTGGTATCTGAACAAGATGGTCCTGCTCCATTACGTCGAGCCGGACGAGTGCGACCGCTACCGCATGGACAACACGCTGGCCGGTCGCATGGGCCAAGTCACCGGTTACACCAAAGCGACCTATGCCAACGATTTCGCCGAGGACAACAGGTACATATCCAAGAAACCAGCCCGCGCAAAGTACGTCATGGGGTGCGTCCATATGGGCGAGGAGTACGGCATCTGGATAGACATGAGCGAGGGTTACTACTATGTGATCGGCAAGATCCCCAAGAACGCCGATACCGTGTTCGCCCTCACACGGAAGGACAACACACCGAACCGCATCGCCGCGCAGCGCGCCGTGAAGACCCTGCGCGTCATAGTCCAGATGTATTACGAGGGAAGCGTGCTTTTCGATTCGGTCAAGGTGCGCGAGGGTTTCCTGGACGCGATGGCCCTCTACGGGGTAAAATGACCGCGACGCCCGCGACGACTAGCGCGGAAAGCGGCGAGTAGGGACGATTCGGGGGAGCTACACCGTTCGGTCGGTGCCCGAACCCCGCACGCTCGGCGGCGTGTTTCAGCCGCACGCGCACAAGTTTCGCAAAGGCGTTATATAATGGGCGCGATGCGCAGGCGAAAGCC
This sequence comes from uncultured Collinsella sp., assembly GCA_937930475.1. Taxonomy (GTDB): domain Bacteria; phylum Actinomycetota; class Coriobacteriia; order Coriobacteriales; family Coriobacteriaceae; genus Collinsella. Next base: position 7,273 of record CALGKS010000032.1, read on the forward strand.
TGTTCGCATCGCGCCCTATTTTTATAGCTATAGAAAGGAGAAAGCATGAACGAGGACGAGAAGCCCGAGACCGAGGCCGACGACCTGATCCCCGAGGAACAGGAGATCGACACGTCCGGCGAGGAGGCGCACCGCATCGGCGAGTTCGACGATCTGCGCGACCGCCTGGAGCGCATCGAGAGCACGCTCGGCGCTATCACCGAGACGCTCGAGTCGATGCGCACGACCGCTGCCGCGATCGACATCGACAACGGCGCGGACGTGGTGGACGTCGACGGTGACGGCGATGCGGACGTCATCGCCGAGGACGACGTGGTCGAGATTCCCGACTACGACGACATGGATTTGGACCTTTAAGGAGGTATGTAAATGGCAACTAATAACACCACCATCGCGGGCCGCGTGTACCTGTCCGCGACCAACGATTTCCAGCAGCGCGTGCCCAACCCGACCATCTCGGGTATCGACGCGACGAGCAAGTTCCTGTTCAAGCCCAACAACGGGCGCTATCTGAATGAATTCATCGACGCGTACATCAACCGCATCGGTGACCAGATCGTACATAACAAGGAGTGGGAGAACCCCCTGCGCGTCTTCAAGGGCGCGGCCATGCGCTACGGTTCGTCTATCCAGGAATCCGCGCTCAAGTGGATCAAGGCGCACACCTACAACATCGAGGACTCCGCGCTCGAGAAGATCAGCCGCCCCGAGGCCGCCGTCTGGTATCACACCGTGAACCGCGAGGACCGTTACGACATCACGCTCGAGTATCCCGACTTGCGCCAGGCATTCCTGGACGAGTACGGCCTGAACCGCCTCATCGACGCCGTGCTCACGGTCCCCCGCAACTCGGACAACTACGACGAGTACCTTTGCATGATGGCCCAGATGTCCTATTACGAGCAGAATTGGGGCTTCTTCAAGCACCATGTGAGCGGCGAGCCGACCGACGAGGCAACCGGTAAGGAGTTCCTCAAGGCCGTACGCGCCTACGCGAGCAAGCTCAAGTTCCCGACCGCGCTCTACTCCCCCGTGTCGGCCGAGTACGGTATCCCCGTGTTCGCCGCACCCGAGGAGCTCGTGCTTTTCGTCACCGCCGACGCGATGGCATCGATCGACGTCGACACGCTCGCGGGCATCTTCAACCTCGACAAGGCGGATATCAAGTATCGCACCGTCGTCGTCCCCGACATCCCCGTACCGAACGCCTTCGCGCTGCTCACCACCGACGCCTTTTTCGTGTGCGAGGATTTCGTATACACGAACGAGTCGTTCTACAACCCCTCGACGCTCTCCACCAACTACTACCTGCACCACTGGGAAGTAGTGTCGTGCTCCCCATTCGTCCCCGCTATCCTGTTCACGACCGACGCCGCGACCGACATCCCCACGCTCACGCAGACCGTGACCGACGTCAACATCACTGCGGCCTCACAGCAGCTCAAGCCCGGCGATACCACGCAGATGGCCGTGAAGCTCGTCGGCACCATCACGGCAAACGATCTCGGCGTGACCGTCGAGCCGAACGCCGTAACCTGGAGCGTGAGCGCCGAGACCGCCGCAGCCGACGGCGAGCCGATCGCGCTCAACACCGCGACGCGCGTCGACCGCCTCGGCGTTCTCCACGTCCAGAAATCCGGCCTCGAGGCCGGAAACGTCCTCCACGTGACCGGCACCGCTAGCTACGTCAACCCCTCCGGCGCGACCACGCTCCGCACCAAGACCGTGGACATCACGATTGCCTAGCCTATAATCTACTGATGTAGGCGCCGCGCCCCGCTCATGCGTGAGCGGGGCGCATTTTATTAAGGAGGAGAATATGAGCGATTTCCCGAATCTCGATAACGTGGATGTGTACCGCTACGACAACACGCTCGACTATTCCCGGTTCAAGCCGACCGCCCGGCTCAAGATGTGCAATGTGCCGTGGTGCGGAGACTACGAGAACACGGTGAAATTCGAGGACGACGCCGCGCGCGATGCATGGTTCGATGCGCTCGAGGGGGCCGTCGTCAATCTCGATACCATGTTCAACGTCAAGCCCGACGGCGCTTCCAAGGTGCCGGTGCCGGTGACCTCCGCGCAGGGTTACAACTATTTGGTCGTCGACCTGCCGCGCATGACGAGCGACGAACAGCCGCTCGCATACGCCGCGGGCGAGCGAAAGCGCCGCTATTACTATTTCATTCAGGACGCCCAGCAGCTGTCCCCCAACTCGACGCGATTGATCCTCACGCTCGACATCTGGACGACCTACATCAACGAGATGCAATTCGACTACGTTCTTTTGGAGCGCGGCCATGCGCCGGTAGCCGCGTCGAGCGTCACCGACTACCTCGCGAACCCCCGCGAGAACAGCGCGTACCTGCTATCCGATGATGTCAACACCGGGGGCGAGCCGTTCGTCGAGACCGCGCGCGCGGTCAAGAACTACAGCGCCGAGACGCAGCGCGCGTGCATTGCCACATACGCCGACCTACAGGGCGATCTGGGCACCGCGGCCGCGCCGAAAGTCCCCGCAATATCCGAGTCGGACGTATCCGGTGTGCTCGCGCCGCGCGTGTACTCCGTTGCGGTAGCCGACTTACAGCCATTCCTGCGCGCGCTCGAAACCAACGCGCCCTGGATGAAATCAACCGTGCTCGGCGTGTTCTTCGCGCCGTCCGACCTGCTCACGCAGTCCGCGCCGTTCGCGCTATGGGGCTTATCGGTTAAGGTGCTAAATGCCGTCCAGAAAATCGAGAGTTTCATGCAACCGGGCATCGCCGATTTCGGCTACCCCGCGCAGGCCGCAGGTTTCGCCAAGCTCTACACGTACCCCTACGCCGCGATCCGCATCGGTGACGAGCGCGGACAGACGTCCACGGTGCGCATCGAGGACCTCGGCGCAGACGGCATCCAGATCGCGAGCGCGGTAAACCTCGTCATGCCCTATATCTCGATCGACGCGCGCCTGCTCGGTATCGCCGGCGCTACCGATTCGCTCACCTTCCGGACTATCGAGGGGCGCACCTACAGCTACGGTGGTGCGTGGGGCGAGTACCTCAAGAGCTGGAGTCTCCCCGTGATGCAGGTGAGCCAGAGCGCCGCGAGCCGCGCCGCGTACACCACTGTCTACAGCCGCGCGCACGCGAGGCTGGCAGCAGACAACGCGCTCGCGTCGTCGCTCGCGTCAAACTCCACCGCGTACACGAACGTCGACAACTCGGCGAAGAACGTTATTGACAATAATGATGTAAACACCAAGGCAAACACAGCGGTTACGCAAAACGCCAACGACTGGGCGCTCACGGGAGCCGCAAAAGCGACTAACGTAAAGCTCGCTGCCGACTGCGAATCGGATAGAAAGACGTCCACCGCAATGACCGCGGTGCAAAACGAAGTCGTCGCCATCACGACCGCGAACAACAACGCGGTTTCCGTTGCAAACACACTGGGCTCAATCGTGACCGGCGGGCTCACCGGGGGGACGTCGGACGCGAAAAGCGCCGCAATCGGAGGCGTTGCAGATCTCGCAGTTGCAATCCCCGCCGCCAACGCAGCCGCTGCAATTTCGCAAACGAGCAATAGTGCAGCCGCCTCCATTGCACAGACAAACGCTATCGAGAAGACTTTAAATGCGGAGATATTCACCGCGAACACCTGGGGTGTCCAGAACAACGCGAGCACATCCGCGACCACGCTCCGCAACAACGCGAGCACCAAGGTCGCGGTCAACAACGCGGCAGTCATGCGTACCAACGCGGGCAACACCAAGACCACCGGTGACGCGAACGCGAACCGCGCATACGCGACCTCGCTCGATGCCATCTCGGCGGGACTCAACCAGGCGGGCGTAGCGGCCCCCGCGCAGTTCGGAGCGAACGCGAACGGGCAATCGAGCGCGACCGCGCCGCGGGCACTCTTCGCCCAGGTCGTCACGCAGCGCGAGTGCGACATCATGAACGCGGCCTCGGCCTTTGCACGCTACGGTTATTCGCTCATGCGCGAGTTCAGCATGGTGAACATGCAGGTCATGCGGCATTTCACATACTGGAAGTGTGCCGAGGTCTGGTGCAGCGGCAACGGCAACGCGCTCGAGGCCGCACAGTCCGCGATTAAAGATATACTTATTCGTGGCGTGACCGTCTGGAGCCGTCCGGAGGAAATCGGTCGCGTAAGCATCTACGACAACCTGTAAGGAGGCATATATGGCAGACATCGACCTCAACGCGCTACTCAAAGCGGAGACCTACCAGGGAATGACCGACGGGGAGATCGACGCGATCATCGACTACAAGGTCGAGCGCGCCAAGAGCGACGCGACCATCAGCAAGGACATGAAAATGCACCAGGAGATCATGCAAGAGCTCATGAACGCACAGGCCGCATCCGGTGAGAAGGTACGCGCCGCATTCCAGACCGCACTGGATGCACCGACGGTCTATAAGGAGGTGGACGCATGAGCAAGGGCCGCAGGGGATACAAGCAGCGCCGCAGCAAGTACTGCCCGGGCTCGCAGCCGATGTATTGGCAGACCGAGGCCTACAATCAACAACTCTTCAACATGTTCCGGAACGACCTGATCGAGCTCGCGCTGTCGCGCTTCCGGTGGCTCAACCTGCCCGAGACGTGCAACGAGTGTTTTCTGGAATGGACGCTTCTCACCGAGGGGGCCGCTACGCTCGCGTTTCCCAACACGGGAAACACCGTGCTGTCCCTGCGCGCGGTGCAGCAGGGCGCACCGAACATGTACAACGAGCCGCGCGCGTGGCGCGCGCTGGGCATCACCGGCAAGACCGATTTCATGTGCAATTGGGACAATGCCGTATGGATCTGGGAGAACCGCACACGCTATCCGCTGCTCGTGAAGATTAACATCTGGGCGCGCGAGCTGGCCGACATCATGCGCACGAAGCAGATCAACCGGTTCCATATGCGCATGCCGTTCGTCATCAAGAGCAACCAGGATCGGACTTTCGACGTGCAGAACTTCTATAAGGCGATCGCAAACGGCGAGCCTTTCGTTTTGGCATACGACAATTTCCAGGACATCCAGACGGACGCGACCATGCCCGAACGCGCCAGGGAGTATATCGGTGACAAGCTCCAACAGGAATGGGCCAACACGTGGGACGCCATATACCGCGAACTGGGCATCGACTCCATGCCGTTCAAAGAGGAGCGCATGATCGAGGACGAAGTTAATTCGACGATGCAGCCGACCGAGCTCGCGCGAATGTCCCCGCTCAACACGCGCCGAACGGCATGCGAGAAGCTCAACGCGCGTTTCGGTGACCGCCTGACCGCTCCGGTCAACGTCGTCTGGGCGCGCGACAACCTTTCAAGCAACTACGACATCTCGCACCGCTACGACACGATGCTCGAGAGGGGGTAACATATATGTTCGATTTTCCAGAGGTGAACACGGACAGCCGTTACGATTACATGACGATCACGCTCGGCGAGTGGCATGAGCTCGGATTCTATAAGCCGCTCGATGATGAATCATGGCGATTCGACGCTTACGACGATGCGCAGTACGAGCGCCTTTGCGTCAAATTCCTCAATAGGTTTTACGACCGCGAGGTCTCGATTACCGTACCGAATAGGTGGAAGCGCGCGTACCTGCGCAAGCTCAACGAGATCATGCCAAAATACAAACTTCTCTATGCTCGCGTCGAGCAGGGCGTGAACCCCTTCCAGGACTCGCGCGACCGCGAGAAATCACGCGATATATTCTCGGATTTCCCCGAGACCATGCTGTCGGGTAACTCCGATTACGCGAGCACCGGCAACGACCGCGAGGCCGACACGATGCACGAGGGCAGCGCGATCGACAAGGCAGCCGAGTTCGCGCGGGCGTGGGAAGACGTCGACGTGATGATTCTGGACGAGTTGAAGCACGTTTTATTTACGGGTATTATGGTTCCGAGCGTTCCGTTGTGGTAAAGGAGTTTGACTGATGAATGATCAGTTAATCGTATGGGGTGGCGCATGGCACGCGCGCAACCCTAAGAGTTATCCGCAATTATGCATTGTGACATATCGAGGACGCGTCTTTATCTCGCGCGACGAGGTGCCGGCCGGCACGAGCATCACAGATGAACGCTGGGAGCAGCTCGCGAACGTCTATACTATGATGTACCGAACCAAGGAGGTAAGCTAACATGACTCCTATCACCGTTCTACCGTTTTTCAATCCATGGATGCTGACCGACCCCACGTTACCAAAACTGTACTGGGAGGTGAAAAGCCCGGAGCAGTTGATCGCGAACCTTTATTGCATCATCAACGCGCTGCAAGACCCCCTCAACACCACCATCGACCAGACCAACCTCAATACGAAGGATATCGCGGATATTCAGGCCGTTATCGATTCTATCAAGTCCGGCGAGTATTTCGATGTGTATATCGACGGACTTGCAAAGTGGGTTGACGAGAATATTCAGCAGCTCGTTGCGCGACAGTCTAAATACCTGTTCCCGACGTTCTATCAGGAGCCGGATACGGGCGTTTGGAGGTATGCGCTGGTTATCCCAAGCCGCTGGTCGCATCTCAAATTCGATTGGATTTTCGACGAGCGCGATAACGTGTATCATATTCGCATTAACTTTTAAGGAATCATCATGACTAACAAAGCATCGTTCGGTGCAGCCACCGATACGGCCGTCGTGGCCGGTACCGTTACCGACAATCAAATGATCGTCCCAGATATTCCAGCACAGGGACTTATGTCAATCGGCCCGCGCGTCACGTTCAATTTTATCGAAGGGCTCTGGGACGAAAACACTAGCTATAACTTCTACGATGTCGTACGCGACGCATCGGATAGAAGTTACGTTGCAATCCGTCCGATGGTGCCGAAGGGAACACCACTTACCGATACCGATTACTGGTTTAGATGGAGCGAGCCAAATTCGCAGTTACACGACCTTGAAAACACCGTGAGGTTGTACGATCTTCGCATTAAAGATAACACGGACAATATCGCAGAGGAGATCCAGCGCGCAACTGAGGCCGAAGCGACCAAAGCGCCGATCAACCATGCTAGCAAGGAAACGGTTTACGGAATCGGTAATTCATCCGTTTACGGACATGTTAAGCTCGCGGATAACAACACACCGGCAACGAGCGGCCCGAACGACGGTGTTGCGGTGACCCCGAAAATGCTGAACGATAGCATAGATACGGTCAAAGGCACAGCTATCTACATCGGAAACAGCTATACCGACGGTGTAGGATCAACCGATCGAACTGGATTGTACGCGCGAACAAAGGATCTGTTTAACAAATCCTATAAATACGCTGGAAGCGGATCGGGGTTTATCGACACGTCAAGATCCGAGGGGCCGAATTTCCTCACGTTGCTCAAGCGTGCAATCGATGAGCCTAAAATCGACAACTCTAAAATTACACACCTAATCGTAATAGGCGCATGGGGGGAATCTCGAATCATCGCAGACGGCAAAATTGCAGAGCTGAGACAAGGCATCAACGATTTTTGCAAACTTGCCGAGAGAAACTTTCCGAACCTTACTCGAATGGTCTATTTCTATGCCGAAAGCCGAGTTCAAAATTACATCGGTAACTCAAGTTTCGGCAATGAAATGGCCGTGCATGTAAACAGGGGTTGGCTATTTTCGCAAACGAAAATGGAATATATGGGATGGGGAGGTTTCAACATCCTATTTAACACTAATTGCTTCTCACAAGATGGGTATCATCCAAACGATACAGGTTACGCTATTCTGGCAAGCGCTTTTAAGGCCGCTTTTAACGGCAACCTGCAATACAAACCATTCAACAGTGTATACACAGGCATAGACTGGTCACAGATACTAACCGGTCTCAACACAGATATTAAATTCGCGTTGACCCCGGATAGTATCACGTTAAAACCAATTGCTTTCAACTTTTCAAGCGTGACAAACATTACTGCCAACAAAGATGTCACGATAAAAACAATTGCAGTAACAGACGCATCCAGTTTGCCCGGATCATATCGAAGCAACGGTAACTATATTCTTGCCACGTTGCCGATTATCGGAAACTCTTGTAACTTGCAGATTCTCATAATCGCGCATGGTAATAGTGACGGAACGATTGATATCAAAGCGCGTCTCTATTCGGACACGAATAACCAAACTCTAAAGGCGCAATTCACGTCAGAACAAAAAACGATGATGCTATTCGATATTGAAAGCAATTAGCTCCCCATCCGAGATCCGGCACGCGTTTCGCGTGTCGGGTCTTC
>CALGKS010000033.1 GCA_937930475.1 uncultured Collinsella sp.
CCCGCGCTATGGTCAACCGCCCGCCGCTGCTGATCTGCGACGAGCCCACGGGCAACCTCGACCCGGCGATTTCGCTGGGCATCATGAAGCTGCTCGAGCGCATTAACCGCACCGGCACCACCGTGATCGTCGCTACGCACGACCGCGAGATGGTCGATAGCATGCACCGTCGCGTGATCGCCCTCGAGGGCGGCCACGTAATCCGCGACCAGGAGAGGGGAGGTTACGGCAACTATGGCACCAACTAACGTGGGCTACTCGCTCAAAGAGGCAATCAGCCACTTCTTCCGTAACTGGACCACCTCGCTCGGCGCCGTCATCACGATTTTCCTTTCGCTGTTTATCATCGGCCTGTTCATTATGGGTTCCGCGATGCTGAACTCCGTGATCGGCACCGTCGAGGATCAGGTCGTCATCAATGCCTTTATTAGCGATGACGCCGACCAGGCAGACGTTCAGGCCTTTGAGGCCGAACTCAAGACGTGGAGCAACGTCAAGTCCGTGACGTACAAGGACAAGGACGACGCGCTGGCCGAGTACACGAGCAAGATGTCGGGCAACGCCGACGCTACCATGAGCGCGCTCGACGGCCAGAACCCGCTGCCGGCTTCGTTTGCCATCGAGATGGACGATCCGTCCAAGGTCGAGAGCACGGCCGAGAAGCTCAAGAAGAACGCCGATTTCCAGAAGATCGCGGATGACGGCGACGTTAACGCGAGCGTTCTGTATGGCCAGGAGGAAGTGAGCCGCCTGTTCCAGGTGACGAACTACATCCGTATCGCCGCCGTGGTGCTCGTTGGCCTGCTGACCTTTATCGCGTTCATCTTCATCAACAACACGATTCGCCTGTCCATTACGGCGCGTCGTCGCGAGATCGCGATCATGCGCCTGGTGGGCGCGAGCAACGGCTTCATTCGCGGGCCGTTCATTACCGAGGGCGTGCTGCAGGCCATTTTGGGCTCGCTGCTTTCCATCGGCGTGCTGGAGCTGCTGCGCAACCTGATGGTTCCGCGCCTGCAGGAGAGCATCGGCTGGATGTCGTTTGCGCTGCCGATGCAGTACTACCTGGTGACCTACGCCGCGCTCATTTTGGTTGGCGTGCTGATCGGTCTCTTTGGTTCCGCCATCGCCATGCGCCGCTATCTGCGCGTGTAGACGCTGCGGACATATTGCTTGCAACGGGTCGCCCCTTTCCGGGGTGGCCCGTTTTTGTTTCCAGTGCGACGGCAGGATTGCGGACCATTTGGGTAGACTCTTTGAAGTTTGCAATCGATAGTAAGGAGGCGCCATGGGGCGCAACAACAAGCATAAGCGTGGAGCTCGCAATAAGCGCGGGCCGGTGCGCAGCGAGCGTCGCCCGAGTCTGACCGGACGCGTGCAGCTCCATGAGCACAGCGCCTACGTTGTAACCGAAAACGGCGACTACAAGGTCATGGGCCGCGGCAAGCGTGAGATCATGGACGGCGATACCGTAGCCGTGAGCATTAAGAACAGTCCGCACGGCGAGCGCCGCGCCGTAATCGAGGGTGTCGTCGAGCGCGCAGCCATTAGTGTGGTGGGCACGTACCAGACCGCCGGTCCGCTCGGGGTGATCGAGCCGCTTGATTCTCGCCTTAAGGCCGATTTCTTTATTCTGCCGGAGGACACCTCGGCGGAGCGCCTGGGCGTTCATCCGGGTGATGCGGTCGTCGCACGCATTCTGACGTATCCGACGCGCCTGGAATCGGGTACCGTGACGATCGAGCGCCGTATTGGCGGCGATGATGCGCCCGATTTGGGCGTTCAGTATGTGATGGCGCGCTATGGTTATACCGATAGCTATCCCGAGGCCGCTCTAGCCGAGGCAGAGGCGCTTTCACTCGATGTGGCCTCGGCGCTCAAGGACCCGCTCCGCCGAGACCTGCGCGACCGCTTTGTCATTACGATTGACCCGGTTGACGCGCGCGACTTTGACGATGCCATCTCGCTGGAGCGCACGCCGGAGGGCGGCTACAAGCTGGGTGTCCATATTGCTGACGTTTCGCACTATGTTGCTTGGGACGGACATATCGATTTGGAAGCCCGCCATCGCACGACGTCGGTATATCTCGCCGATCGCGTGCTGCCCATGTTGCCCGAGCGCCTGTCGAACGATTTGTGCTCGCTGCGTCCCGACGAGGACCGCCTGGCGTTTACCGTCGATATTGAGCTCGACGCGCAGGGTCGCGTGCGCCATTACGATCCCTATCCCAGCGTGATTCGCTCGCGCGTGCGTATGGACTACGACGGCGCCGAGGCGCTGCTGGTGCGTGCCGGTGCGGTGCAGTATTCGGTGCTGGAGGGTGCCGCCGAGGATGTTGCCGCGGTTGAAGCCTCGCGCGAGGAAGCGCTCGAGCGCGGGCTTGCGTGCGAGGAAACCGCTCGCGGCTATAACGTCGACTTGGGGGATTTCCTCGTAGCTGCCAACGAGCTCGCCGAGCTTCGCCGTCGTATTCGTCGTGCACGCGGTTCGGTTGACTTTGATACGGCCGAGATCCGTGCGCTGTTGGACGAGGACGGTGTGCCCGTGCAAATCGTGGCCCGTGAGCGCTCGTGTGCTACGTCGCTGATTGAGGAAGCCATGCTGCTGGCCAATGAATGCGTGGCCGAGTGGCTGGCCGACCGCGATATCGAGGCCTGCTATCGCGTGCACGACGATCCCAGCCCCGACAGCCTGCACGGTGCGGCCGTGGCGTTGGCGCAACTGGGGATTATCGACGACCGTCGCGCGGCCGGCATTGCGCTGGGAAGTCCCGACGAGCTGCAGGCGGCGGTTGATGCCGCAGCCGGTACGGCCAACGCGCCACTCGTCAACACGTTGCTGCTGCGCAGTATGCAGCGTGCACTGTACAAGCCGCGCAACGAGGGCCACTTTGCGCTTGCCGCGCCGTGCTATTGCCACTTTACGAGTCCCATTCGCCGCTATCCCGACCTGGTGGTGCATCGCGTACTCAAGCTGCAGCTGGCCTACGAGCAGCTGGGCGGCAAGGACGCCTTGGTGCGTACGCCGCGGCTGATTGGCAAGGGTCGCGAGTCCCTGCCGCGCATCCTGCCGCAAATCTGCCGCGCGTGCAGCGATGCCGAGCGTGCGGCCGACGCCGCCAGCCATGCGACGCAAAAGATCAAGATCGCCCAGTACTACGAGGACCGCCTGGGCGAGCGCTATGCCGGAACGATCTCGTGGGTCAGCAGCATGGGCCTCTTTGTGCGCCTGGACCTGACACAGGTCGAGGGTCTGGTTTCGATCAAGAGCCTGGGCAACGAGTGGTTCGAGTTTGATGAGGACGCGCTCACGCTCACGGGTGCCGACACGGGGACTCGCTATGAGCTGGGGCAGCGCGTGATCATCGAGGTCTCGCGCGTCAACACCACACGCGGGCACTTGGATTTTAGGCTTATTCATTAGCCGGAATTTGGTGGCTGATAGAGAACGGGGCGGTCTTTCGGGGCCGCCCTTTTTTGTGGCGCCTCAATCGTCTTGTCGCTCGCGCGCTTGCGTCTTCCGCCTGCTATAGGGGAGATAAAACCTACCAAAATAAACCTGTCCCTTTTTGGGAGGTTTACGAGAGAGCGGGGATGAGATGGCAACGGTGTACGGGTATGCGCGGGTGAGCTCGCGTGATCAAAATCTGAATCGGCAGCTGGATGCGCTGGGCGCCTATGGCGTGGAACCGGCGAATATCTTTGCCGACCATGCGAGTGGCAAGGACTTCGATCGACCGCGGTATCGCGAGCTGCTGTGCGCGTTGGATTCCGGTGATGTGCTGGTGGTACTTTCCATTGATCGGCTGGGCCGTAACTACAGCGAGATCCTCGAGGAATGGCGGTGCATAACCAAAGAGCTCGGCGCCGCCATCGTGGTGCTGGACATGCCATTGCTCGACACGCGCGCCAGAGACTGTGGTGGGTCGGACGTGACGAGTGCGTTGATTGCCGATATTGTTTTGCAGCTGCTGAGCTATGTAGCGCAGGTGGAGCGCGAGAACATTCACCGGCGCCAAGCCGAGGGCATTGCGGCGGCACGAGCGCGCGGCGTGCGCTTTGGCCGGCCCCGCAAGCCCTGTCCTCCGCAATTCGAGCTGGTGCGCGATACCTACGAGGCGGGTGATATCACGCGGAGTCAGGCGGCAAAGCGGCTAGGCGTGTGCGTGGGGACGTTCGATCGCTGGATGCGCGAGATGGAGTAGGGGCGCCACGGTCCTTTGGCGCCCCGATTCGAACATTTTGGATTTCGCTACGGCGACAACTGCATTTGGGGGTACACTCGCTGCTGCTCAAAAAATGACGGAGGTTAGCCCTTGGCGCGTGTGAAGCACATAGTCGGATGGATTTCGGTTGTCCTGCTGGTCGTGACGCTGGCAAGTATTTGGATGCTGACGGAGCAAAACGTGGAGCAGACGTCGTCGCTCAGCGAGTCCACTGCGCGCGCGGTGGAAGGACAAAGCGTCAGCGTGCAGTCCGAGACTGCGGGGGAGACCCAGGCGGGAGATGCCGTCGGGGACGCGGGCTCAACGACTGCCACCGTTCATCCCGACCCGCTTGCGCCCGTTCGTCTGTGGATGGGTGCCAACATTCGTCGCGTCGCACATACCGTTGAGTTCTTCTTTGTAGGACTGTTTGCTTCGGCGACAGTGGCGTGCCTGGGCGAGTGCCTGCCGTGCGCGCGATTCCGGTACGTACTCGCCCTGCTCTTTTGCGCCGTCTGCTCTGTCGGTGACCAAGTGCACAAGATCTTTGTTCCTGGTCGTCATTTCGACATGATCGACCTGGGTTTCGATGCCGCGGGCTATGTCACCGCCATGCTGTTGGTGCTGTTGGCCGCCGTGCTGGTTCAGCGCACGACCTGTCCCATTGGCGCCCATACGAAACGTCGTTAACAACCCTGTTACGAATAATGCGACCTCGATGAATCATTTTGCGTCGCGCGTATTTCCGAGCGGTCGGATTTGAGGGGCGAGCGGTAGAACGCTCGCCCCTTGTGCGCCACGATGCGGCACAATGTACCGTAAAAGCTGTTTATATCCGGTACGAATCATTCGTTGGTCTTTAATTCTTTTCAACGGAGGTGTTTGAGATGACAAACGGATTGCTTTTAAGGCTTCGCGAGCGTGAGCTCAGCGCGAGTCCGGCGGAACGCAATGTCATTGCATACGTGAGTGCTCATCCGCATGAGGTAGTCGGGCTGTCCGTCCGCGGTCTTGCCGATGCCACGTTCTCCTCGCCCTCGAGCATTTTGCGTTTTTGCAAGCGCTTGGGTTTTGCGGGCTACAAGGAGTTCCAGCGCGAACTGATTGCCGAACTGGCGCTCTTGGGTGACAAGAAAGACGTTGCCCTCGAGGACATCTCCATGGACGACAGCGTCGAACGTATCGTGGGGAAGGTGATGAAAAGCAACGTGCGCACAATCGAGGCGACGGCGCGAACGCTCGATTACACCGTCTTGGAGCGATGCGCGGCCCATCTTAAACGGGCACGCGCGGTCAATCTGTTCGGTATCGGTGCCTCTCGTTTGGTCGCGCACGATCTAGCGCAAAAGCTCATGCGTGTTGACAAAGAGTGCCATCTGTACGACGACTGGCATGATCAGCTCCTGTGTGCCAAGAACATGCATGAGGGCGATATGGCAATCGCCTTTAGCTACTCGGGCTTAACGCAAGAAGTGCTGGACTGTACCGTCGAGGCTCAACGTCACAACTGTCCCGTTGTGGCCGTGACCAAGGTAGACGGATCGTCCAAGCTTGCCACCATGGCCGATGCCGTGCTCGGCGTTGCTGCAAGCGAGCCCTTGGTCCGCAGCGGTGCCATGGCCTCGCGTATGGCCCAGCTTATGGTTGTCGATGCCCTGTACGCTGCTTACGTTGCCAGCGACTACGAGCGGGCGACGCATGTCATTAAGCAAAACTACATCGAGAAACAGGAAAGATGAGGTGAATGAAATGCTCGATTTAACAAAATTCACGACTGAACAGCGTAATCAAAGGTCAATGGACCTCGATACGATGACATCGCTGCAAATCGTCACGACGATGAACGATGAGGATCTTCGTGCCGTCCAGTCGGTCACGAAAGTGTTGCCCCAGGTTGCCACAGCAATCGACTGGGCTGCTGAGGCGCTCGAGCGCGGCGGGCGCGTCTTTTACATGGGTGCAGGCACCAGTGGTCGTCTGGGCGTGCTCGACGCTTCGGAGTGCCCGCCCACGTTTGGTGTGTCACCCGATCTGATTGTCGGGCTCATTGCCGGAGGCGAGACGGCGTTTATCAAGGCTGTCGAAGGTGCCGAAGACAGCGAGGAGCTTGGCGCGAGCGACCTGCGGGAGCGTGGACTTTCGGACAAGGATCTTGTCGTTGGCCTGGCAGCAAGCGGTCGTACTCCCTATGTGGTGGGCGGCCTTGTGTACGCCAAAGCAACTGGGTGCAAGACCATCGCAATTGCCTGTAACCAAGGGTCGAAGATCGGGGAGAGTGCAGATCTTGCCATTGAGCCCGTGCCCGGTCCCGAGGTGCTGACCGGCTCAACGAGGCTCAAGGCGGGAACGGTCCAAAAGCTCATTCTCAATATGATTTCGACCGGTGCCATGGTCAAGATTGGCAAGGTGTACCAAAACCTGATGGTCGATGTGCAGCAGACGAACGAGAAGTTGGTGGTGCGCGGCCAGAACATCGTGATGGAGGCGACCGGCTGCACGCGCGAGCGCGCTGTTCAGGCGCTTGCAGATGCCGGCGGCCACGTAAAGACCGCTATTGTCTCGGTGCTGCTGGACTGCGATGTCGAGCAGGCTGCGGTGGCTCTCGAGCGGGCGCGCGGCCATGTCCGTGCTGCGGTGAGTGGCCATGAGAAGGGCAACGCCGATGCCCAATAGGTGCACGGCGTGAGCAGATATGA
Source organism: uncultured Collinsella sp. (assembly GCA_937930475.1). GTDB lineage: Bacteria > Actinomycetota > Coriobacteriia > Coriobacteriales > Coriobacteriaceae > Collinsella. The sequence goes on from CALGKS010000033.1 coordinate 6,902, forward strand.
CATCAAGAAGAGATACCCAATACAAGGAGGAGTTATGACGAACAAAGAGCTGGCTCAAAAGCTGCTGGACCTTTTGGGCGGTAAAGACAACGTGCTCGCAAACGCGGCGTGCATGACGCGCCTGCGCGTGACCGTCAAAGACACGGGCAACGTCGACACGGAGGGTATTAAGGCACTCGACGGCGTGATGGGCCTGGTCGAGGACGACACGATGCAGATCGTGCTGGGTCCGGGCAAGGTGAATAAGGTGCTCGAGGAGTTCTCCAAGCTCACCGGCCTCGCGAAAGGCGTTGCTGACGAGAGCGTGGTTGACGCTGCGGCCACAAACAAGGCCGCGCAGAAGGCCAAGTACGAGTCCAAGCCGGTTCAGGCCTTCCTCAAGAAGATTTCCAATGTCTTCGTCGCCCTGCTTCCCGGCATCATTGCGGCCGGCCTCATCAACGGTATCTGCAACGTCATTAACGTCTCGACGGCAGGCGCGCTTGCAGGCGAGTGGTGGTACCAGGGCATTCGTTCCATGGGCTGGGCCCTGTTTGCCTATCTGCCCATCTTGGTGGGCTATAACGCGGCACGTGAGTTTGGTGGCTCCGCTGCGCTGGGCGGTATCGCCGGCATGATGTGTATCGCCAACAGCGCCATGCCCCTGCTTGCGCCTGGCGCTGCTGATCCTGCCACTGCCATTCTGCTGCCACTCACCAATGCGCAGTACAACCCCGCAGCGGGCGGCATGATCGCGGCTCTCATCGCTGGCGCATTTTTTGCCTGGATGGAGCGTCAGATTCGCAAGGTTATGCCCAACGCGCTCGATACGTTCCTGTCCCCGCTGCTGGTGCTCATCATCGGCGCCTTTGCTCTGATGCTCGTCATCCAGCCGGTTGGCGCATGGCTGACGACTGCCATCTTTAGCGTCCTCACCTTTATCTTCGAGAAGCTGGGCGTCCTGGGCGGCTATATCCTGTCGGCAGGCTTCTTGCCGCTGGTGTCCGTCGGCCTGCATCAGGCGCTCACGCCGATCCACGCTATGCTCAACGATCCCGACGGGGCTACCAAGGGCATCAACTACCTGCTGCCCATCCTTATGATGGCTGGCGGCGGCCAGGTCGGTGCCGGTCTGGCGCTGTACTTTAAGACCAAGAACGCCAAGCTCAAGAAGTACGTCGCAGAGTCCATTCCCGTTGGAATCCTGGGTGTGGGCGAGCCTCTGATGTATGCCGTTACGCTGCCGCTCGTTCGTCCGTTTGTGACGGCCTGCCTGGGTGCTGGATTTGGCGGCGCGCTCGCGGCGCTGCTTCACATCGGCACGGTTTCTCAGGGCGTTTCCGGTCTGTTTGGCCTGTTGATCGTCGTTCCTGGTCAGCAGCTCGGCTACGTTGCCGCTATGCTGCTTGCTTATGCCGCCGGCTTTGTCCTGACGTGGTTCTTTGGCGTCGACGAGCAGAAGATCAACGAGTTCTTTGGCGAGTAGTTTGATGCTGCGCGCCATGTCATTCGAACGTCTTGACGTGCCGCAGATCTCTTGATGCTATGGTTGTGCCGGCGGGGCTAACTGCTCCGCCGGCCTTTTTTAAAGGAGCGTTGAAGCGTGAAAACGGGTATTTCGATTTATCTTTCCAGCCCTCTGCAGGATATTGAGCGGACGATTGAGCGTGGTGCCGCGGCGAGTGCGCGCTATGCGTTTACCTCGCTGCATATTCCCGAGGATGGGGGAGCGGCATATGCCGATAAGGTCCGTCATGTGCTGTCGCTGCTTTCCGCCCGCGGCATTGCGCTCATTGCCGATGTGGGGCCGCGCACGTGCGATTTGCTCGGGCTTGAGCGTATCGAGGATCTGCGTGACCTGGGGCTCGAATATCTTCGTTTGGACTATGGCTTTAGCGCCCAGCGGGTCGCGGAGTTGTCCGGTGTATTTCACATTGTGGTCAATGCATCGACGGTGAGTTCTGATGAAATCGCATCGTGGCGAGAAGCCGGTGCCGATGTGACTCGTTTTGCCGCCTGCCACAATTTTTATCCCAAGCCTTATACCGGTTTAGCTCTGGAAGACATTGCTCGGACGAATCTTCGTCTTGCGGCGCTTGGCTTCGAAATCATGGCTTTTGTGCCGGGTGATGCCAACGTTCGCGGGCCGGTATTCGAAGGACTGCCGACGGTTGAGGAGCAGCGCGGTCGCGCGTCAAAGGTTGCCCTCAACATGCTTGAGCTCGCACATGGCGCCGATGGCGACATTGTGTTGGTAGGCGACCCCGATCTTTCCGATGCTGGCTGGGCGCAGTTTGCTCAAGTTTCCGCCGGATACGTGGATTTGCAATGCGAGCTTGACCCCGGCTATGCCTATGTGCGCGGGCAGATTCATCACGACCGGCCCGATTCGAGTACCCTCATCTTTAGGTCTCAGGAGTCGCGCACGACGCTTAAGCCGGATTCTGTGCCGACGGATACCGGTGCCGGCCTGCCGCGAAAGACGGGGTCGATCGCTGTGAGCAATAGCGGCTATGGGCGCTACGAAGGCGAGCTTGAGATTGCGCGGGTCGATCTTCCCGGTGACAAGCGCATGAACGTTGCGGGCCATATCACGCCCGAGGCAATGGAGCTGCTGCCGTTCATCAAACGCGGATTCGGGGTACGGTTCGTTTAGCGTGTGACCCGTGGGCTACAATTGGCCCATCATGCTAAGGCGCCTCGTATGGTGCGCACCTGCGTTGGCCGATCTATATTCGGGGGATTCCCATGACCGTACTGTTTGTTGAATATCCCAAGTGCTCGACCTGTAAAAAGGCCAAGGCATGGTTGGACGAACATGGGGTTGAGTATATCGACCGCGATATCGTTACGGATAATCCTACAGCCGATGAACTTGCGACCTGGATTGCTCGTTCGGGGCTGCCGGTGCGACGCTTCTTTAACTCGTCGGGCATGAAATATCGAGAGCTGGGCCTGAAGGCGCGCCTGGATGCGGGTATGACGGACCAGGAATGCTGCGAGCTGCTGGCGACCGACGGCATGCTGGTTAAGCGTCCGCTACTGGTGGGCGATGACTTTGCGATCCCCGGCTTTAGGGAAGCGGCTTGGACTGAGGCGTTGCTTTAATCAGTCCTCCAGCTGTGCCCACTCGTGTGGGTTGTAGATCTTTACGTGTTTGTTGGGCATACCGCCCCAGTACTCCTCGTCCATAAAGGGCAGATATGCTTGAACGCCGGGGCAGATGAACGGGATCCGTTGCGCTTGCAGGCGGTCGCGTTGGCGCTGCTCCAAATGTGCCTCGGATATGACGGTCGGCATGCCGGAGAGCTCGACGAGGCTTGCCTGGATTCGCTTGAGGTCGGGGAGTCCTGCGTGCCAAGACGTCCGCATGATCAAAAATGAGGCGTGGCGGTATGTCGCCTGCATGACCGTGATGGCGGGGCGCAGCGTGGGGTGGATTTTGCCGCGGTCGGGCCAAGGGCCAATGGCAATCTCGAGGCCGAGGGTCTCCCATAGGTAATCAAGCTCTTCATTCATGGCGCCTCGATATCCGCGTAATAATGATGGTTCGATTGTTCCATCTGCCGCGAGTGCCGCATTGCTGCAATCTACCAGCGGCGCTTGCGGAATGATATACGGACGCTGGTGTCCTGCATGTCGGTATCACTTCACAGGTCCTTCACGAGCCGGCCGAATTTGACCGAATTTTAAAAAAGTCAAAATTGGGGCTTGCGCCACGGCGGGACTTCCCGTATATTTCTTTCTTGCGCAAAGGCACAGCCGAGCGCAGCGATGCAGTCATTGGGATGTCGTCTAATGGCAGGACAGCGGATTCTGGTTCCGTCAATGGGGGTTCGACTCCCTCCATCCCAGCCATTGCATTTGCTACATATGGCCCGTTCGTCTAGCGGTTTAGGACGCCGCCCTCTCAAGGCGGAGATCACC
>CALGKS010000034.1 GCA_937930475.1 uncultured Collinsella sp.
ACCTCGATGAGCCTGCAGCCATCACCGCATCGATTGATGCCCAAGATCGCATCGACACCGGCGACCTTCCGGATGCCTCGCTCGAGGTTGATGTCCCCATGGCCGATTACTCGGGCCACGAGGGCATGTGGGCCGCCGCTGCCGCAATTTTGGACGAGGTCGTCGAACCTGCTCCCGTTGCAGCTCCGGTGTTTACGCCCGCTCCTCAGCCCGCGGCCCCCACTTACGTTGGCCGCCACAGCGCCGTGTTCCCCGAGGACACTGCTCGCATCTCGCGCGAGGGTATCGAGCGCGCCGAGGCCATCGCCGCCGGCATTATGGAGAACCGCCGACACGAGCGCGTCAATCAGATTCTCGAGGAAGAGATCGACCGCCTGCAGTCTGCGGCGGTGAGGCGTACGGGTCGTGCCTATCTGAGCGTTATCGAGGGCGGAACCGCCAGTTTTGAGCCGCTCTGCGCGGAGGCATAGCTTCTGTATGCTTAAACTCGATCGAAAATGGGCAATCGCTGCCTGCCTTATGGTGTTGCTTATCTGGGGCAACTCGATGGTTCCCGGTACGGGATCCGGTTCATTGAGCCTGTCGATTATGGAGGCCGTTCGCGGCTTTCTGCACGGCTTGGGGCTTCCGTATGAGTGGGTAACTAATTTCGTCGTACGCAAATGCGCGCATTTTACCGAGTACATGGTGCTCGGCATTCTGGCGACGCACGCTTTCGATATCGAGGGCCGTCGCACTTTTGACGTACTGCTCCCCACCGCCGTGTTTCTGCTGCTGATCCCCTCGATCGACGAGACGATTCAGCTCTTTGTGCCGGGGCGTGCCGGCATGATCACCGACGTGATGATCGATGCGTGCGGGGCGACGACGGGTGTCGTGCTCAGATATCTTCTACGATCGCTCATATGTGCCAAAAAGGCCGCCTAGGACACATTGCTTGGTCCTAGGCGGCCTTTTTTATATGAGGGCTTATTCGGGGCGTGGCAGCGCTATCCCGTAGGCTGGCTTTCCTTGCGCCATGGTGCCCCCATTGGCGCGTCTACTGCTGAAGCGCGGCGGCACCCAGGGCGAGGCAGCCCATGATGCCCTGCTTGCCCTCGAGGCTGTTGTTGACGATGTAGGTGTCGATATCGTTGACCTCGGGCGTGACGATATAACCATTGAGCATCTCGGCGCACTTTTTGCGGGCGAGCGGCACGATGGGGGTGTGGTCGGCAACGCCGCCGCCGATGATGATCTTCTGCGGTGCATAGCACAACGTGTAGGTCATGAGCGCCTGCGCCAGGTATCCGGCAAGCAGGTCCATGGCCTCGGCGTCGTCGGCCATGTCTCCGGCACTCTTACCGTCCCAACGCTTTTTGACGCCAGGGCCGGCGATGAGGCCTTCCAGGCAATTGTCGTGGAAGGGGCAGCCGCTGTGCTCGCCGATGGTGTCGCGCGGGTCGCGCGTGACCAGGATGTGGCCGGCCTCGGGGTGCATCATGCCGTGCACGAGCTGGCCGCCCGAGAGCACGCCGGCGCCCACGCCGGTACCGATCGTCAGGTAGACCACGTCGGTAAGGCCCTTGGCGCAGCCAAAGGTGACCTCGCCCAAGCAGGCGACGTTGACGTCGGTATCGTAGCCGCAGGGGATGTTGAGCTCATTTTGGATGGTGCCCAACAGGTTAAAGTAGCGCCATGCGGTCTTGGGCGTTTCCAGGATTTTGCCGTACTGCGGCGAGGCGGGGTTGACCGCAGTGGGGCCAAAGGCGCCGATGCCCAGGGCGGCAATGCCCTTGTCTGCAAACCATGCGTTGACGGTCTCGACGGTCTCCTGCGGGGTCGTGGTCGCGATCTGCTCACGCTCCAGGACCGTACCGTCTGCATAGCCCGTGGCGCAGACCATCTTGGTGCCGCCGGCCTCGAGCGCTCCGATAAGCTGCTGCTCTGCCATAGTGTTCCTCTCTCCGGGACGAGTTGCTCCTTCTCTAAAGTATAGCGCTCTAAAATTAATAAGAAAGCGCTACAAAAAGAAACCTCGCAGCCCAACGAGCAGTGCGAGGTTTCTTTGGTGCCTTTAGTTGCTGGGCCGTCCTTACCCGCGCGGTTTGATTTTATCACGCAGAGACTTGAGGTTCTCCAGCGCGGCGTTGAGCGTTTCGTCGCGCTTGGCAAAGTGGAAGCGGATCAGGTGGTTGACGGGCTCGCGGAAGAAGCTCGAACCCGGAACGGCGCCCACGCCGACCTTGGAGGCGAGGTTCTCGCAGAAGTCGAGATCGCTGTCGTAGCCAAACTCCGAGATATCCATCATCACGTAGTAGGCGCCCTGCGGCACGTTGTGCGTGAGGCCAATGCTGTCGAGCCCTTGGCAGAACAGGTCGCGTTTGGCGGTGTAGAGGCCGAGGACCTCCTGGTAATAGTTGTCGTCGAAGCTGAGCGCGGTGACGACAGCCTCCTGCAGGGGAGCGGCGGCGCCCACGGTGAGGAAGTCGTGGACCTTCTTGATGCGCTCGGTGATCTCGGCCGGGGCGATGGTGTAGCCCAGGCGCCAACCGGTGATGGAGTAGGTCTTGGACAGCGAACTGCAACTGATGGTGCGCTCGAACATTCCTGGTAGCGTAGCCATATAGACGTGCTCGTGGGGCGTATAGACGATGTGCTCGTAGACTTCGTCAGTAATGCAATAGGCGTCGTACTTTTTGCACAGGTCGGCGATAAAGGCGAGCTCTTCGCGCGTAAAGACCTTACCGCAGGGGTTGGACGGGTTGCACAGGACGATCGCCTTGGGGTCGTTGTCGCGGAAGGCGGCTTCGAGGACCTCACGATCGAAGTCGAACGTGGGCGGGTTCAGCGGCACATAGATGGGTTCGGCGCCCGAGAGGATGGTGTCGGCGCCGTAGTTCTCGTAGAACGGCGAGAAGATGACGACCTTGTCGCCGGGGTTCGTGACCGTCATCATGGCGGCCATCATGGCCTCGGTGGAGCCGCAGGTGACCACGATGTTCTCGTTGGGGTTGATCGGCATGCCCATAAAGTGCTCCTGCTTGGCCGCGAGCGCCTCACGCATGGCCTGCGAGCCCCACGTGATGGAGTACTGGTGGTAGAGCGGCTTGGGGTCGGTCGCGATGGTGCTGAGACTCTCGAGCAGCTGTGCCGGGGGATCGAAGTCGGGGAAGCCCTGCGAGAGGTTGACGGCGCCGTACTTATTGGAGATGCGCGTCATGCGGCGGATGACCGAATCGGTGAATGTCGCCGTGCGGTTGGAGAGTTCTTTCATGCCTGTCCTTTCGAGCATTTGCGGTGGGGCAAGTTTACTCCTATGAAACCGGTGGGAAATGCTCGAAACAGGCTCGAAAAACTCTTTTCAAAATTCTTGAAAATTGGGGCTTGCATCGCGTGGCGTTCCTTGCAATAATAGTCGAGCGCGAAGCGCACAGGACACGGTGGGTGTAGCTCAGTTGGCTAGAGCGACGGGTTGTGGTCCCGTAGGTCGAGGGTTCGAGTCCCTTTACCCACCCCAGTTCTTGCTTCGTGTTGATATCGGGTCGTTAGCTCAGTTGGTAGAGCAGGGGACTCTTAATCCCAAGGTCCAGGGTTCGACCCCCTGACGGCCCACCACACGATATCTCCTCTAAAGTCCGCCACAACGGACTTTAGCTTTGGGTCGTTAGCTCAGTTGGTAGAGCAGGGGACTCTTAATCCCAAGGTCCAGGGTTCGACCCCCTGACGGCCCACCAAAGAACACGCAGGTCAGCGCTTCGGCGCTGACCTTTTTTATTTGCCTAGACCTCAAATCATATCCGTTCGTTACCGTTCGCGTTTTACGCCCCCTGCCGTTTATGCGCGGCAGGGGGCGTTTTATGCATTTAGCAGGTAATGGACCTAGGGAACGCCGTTTTAGAGCGTCTCGGTACCCAGACCGGTGCCATTAAAACCGCCGTCCGCGCCGCTGCCCTCGACGATCTGCAGGGCGCGGCCGACCTGCCTGGCGGCCTTCTCGCGCTCCGCCAGACCCGGTTTGATGTAATGGCGGTAATCTGTCCCCAGGTCCGTATGACCGTGCAGGTCCATGATGCTCAGCGGGTCGACCTCGGTCGCCGCCATGATGGTCTCGGACGTGTGGCGCAGGGCCTTGGGCGGGATATACCGCAGGTCATGGCGTGCGCACATGCGCCGCCACGCGCGCACGAGGTTGTCGCCGCGCATGTTGACGATGCGCTGCCCGCTCCACTCCCGCACCTGCTCCGTAACCGAAGTGCCGCCCTCGACGGTTATGCTCGGGCGCAGCTCGTCCATGATCTGGTGCAGGCGCTCGCGACCCGCCAATAAAACCGGCACGGTGCGCACGGAATGGGCGTTCTTGGTCTCCTTCACGCCGTCCTCGTCCGTGTATGCTCGGCAGACCTCGATGTACTCCGAGACCGTCGGCTGCCCCGTGGCGAAGTCGTAGGTCGTGGTGACCTTGAGGTCGCACGGTCGCACGGCCAGCGCCTCCTCCTTGCGCAGGCCGCTCAGGCCCAGGATGAGGTACGCATTCATGACCAGATCGGCGCGGTCGTCGCTGGCGGCGAGCTTGCGCAGCGCCTCGGCGGCCTCGGGTATGCTCCACGGCTCCACGGGCGCCTGCTTGGCCTTGGGCGCGATGACGCGGCGGCGGAAGGGCTCCATCGTCACCCATCCATCGTCGAAGGCGCGGCGCATGACGGCGCGCAGCGTGGTCTTGGTCTTTGCCGGCGCGCCCGAGCGCTCGATGCAGCTGCGCATCATGTCGTGGGTTATCTCGGAGATGTCGATGCTCCCCAGGACGGGGGAGATGTAGTTCTCCATCTGGCCGTCGTACTCGCGCAGGCTCGCCTTGGAGCGCGGCTTGCCGCGGTTGCTGGGGGAGTCGCGGAACACGCCCCAGTAGTACATGTCGAGCGTGACGCCCGCGTGCGCCGCCTGGGACACGCCGAGCTCCTGCGCGAGCTGTGCGATGGCGATATCGGCCTCGGTCTCGGTGCCGTACACGGTCCGCGACACGCGCCGCACGTGGCCGTCCGCGCGGAAGCCCGCTTGGACACGGATCACCCACTTGCCGGGCGCGACCTCGCGCTTGGAACCGAGTTTTGACCTTGAGTTCTCGTTGGTTGCCATATAATGGTCCTGCCTTTCCTTTTTGCCGGAGGGCATATGCCCCGTGCGGATCCGCCAAGATTGCCGCACGGGGTTTCTTTGTTTCTTGAGCTAGACCGTCGCGGCCTTGCACGGCCGGCCCGCCCCGGGCTTTGCGGCGAGGCGGTAGTCGATGGAGTCGAGCGACACCATGCGGGTGTTGCCGACCCTCCAGCTGTTCAGGCTCCCGTCGCGGCAGAGCTGCGCCACGCGCGCGGTGCTCACGCCGAGCATCTCGGCGGCCTCGGCGGCGGTCACGGCGGGGATATCTGACAGCTCGACGTTGGTCGCGACGGTGACGATCGTGCCGCCATGAGACGGCGCATGGCCAAGCCCGCCGCCCTCGAACTCCGTCCCGCGCTCGAGTGCCGCCAGGGCGTGGACGCGCAGCCAGTCGACGGCCATCTCCACGGCCTCCTCGTAGTTATCGCCCTCGGTGGCGCCGGCAAGCCCGCATGGCTCCACGGCGTAGCCGCCCTCGGGGTCGGGGTAGACCTCGAACTCCTGCATGATGATCATGGTGGTCTCCTTTCCTGCGGTGAGGGGGGCGGGGCTAGAGCAGCCCCGCTTCCTTCCTGATTCCCCTCGCGGTCGTCTCCTTTATCTCCCGGTGCCTGGGCACTGTCACCGTCACGTCCCCGCGGCGGAACTTGTCGTGCTTGGCGCCGGTGCCGCTGAGCTTTACGTAGCCCGCGTCGGCCAGCTCCCGCTCGAGGTCCCTCTTCTTAGTCACCGCCTAACTCCTTTCGACAATTAAATATTAGCACAGCTAAGGAATAAAGTATATAAAAGATTAGCGCGATTAAGGATTAAATTAAATCTGCCCGTCTATTTTGCTGGTGTCAGCAAAATGGCAAACAACTGGCGTTTTGGTGCGCCCGTTGGAGGTTTTTTCGGAAAAACCGAAAAAACCTAGCCGCGCCGTCATCCATTTTCGTGACCCCGCGAAAATGGGAAACAACATGCGTTTTGGTGCGCCTACGCTCCAAAAAGCGCCGCTAGGGTTCCCATGGCCTTTGCCACCTTTGGGACGAGCCCGGCGCTCTTGGATGCGAGGTCGAGCGCGTCCTTGGCCTTCTCTGCGAAGCTGCCCTCGTCCTTCTCCTCGGCGGCGAACCGCAGGT
>CALGKS010000035.1 GCA_937930475.1 uncultured Collinsella sp.
GGCCGGCTATATTACCGAGACGGGCTCGAGCGAGGAGATCCGCTCCCAGCGTGACCGTTTTCGCAGCACGCCGATGCCCGAGGAGCGCGCGCTTCCCGCTGCCCGCGGTGTCGCGCGAGATCCTCGTGCCGGCTACGGCGATGGCGGATATTCCGAACGCGGGTACCGTGGCGTATCTGCCGGCCGCCCGCGCGGCGGCTATGCAGATGCCGATACCACGCAGGTGACGCCGCGCCTCCGCTCTCAATCGCAGCCTTATAGCCAGCGGTCCTCGGCGTCGCGTTCGGGCCAGCGCAACTATCAGGGTCGCGGTGAACTCGCGCCCCGTTCGGGCCAGCGCAATATGCAGCGCCAGGGTGGCTATCGCGGCCGTCCCGACAATGACCGCGGTCGTATGCCCCAGGGCACTGGTCACGGTGGCTCCAATCGCGGGCGCGGCGGCGGTCGTGCCCCCCAGAACAACGGTCTCGATCCTCGTATCGTTTATGCCGGCATCGGTGCCGTGGCGCTGCTGTTGATCGTGCTTATCGTGGTGCTTCTGCGCGGCTGCGGTTCCTCGGCGCCTGAGACGACGCCCGAGACGCCCGCTGTTACTAAGACGACGACCAAGAAATCTTCTAAGAAGACCGAAACCGTCGACGAGGATGAAGATACCGACGAGGCGACCGACGAGTCGACCGATTCGGACGCCGCCAAGGCGACGGCCAAGAAGGAAGAGAACGAGGTCACCAAGGTCAAGGTCTCCGTTGCCAAGGGCAAGACTGCTTGGATTGAGGTCAAGGTCGACGGTAAATCGGTCTATGGCGCCCAGGCGACCGGCCCCTTTGAGCAGGAATACACGCCCGAGTCCTCGATCGAGATCACCACGTCAAAGCCTTCCGATGTCACCGTTACCAAGAACGGCGAAAAGGTCCGCTACGACACCAAGACGTCGGGTGTGGCGCGCGTGACGATCACCGTTCCCAAGAAGGAGACGACCGACTCCGAGGACGGCGAGAGCACGGACGGTACCGATGCTGCCACCGACGGGCAGACCACGACCAATTCAGACGACTATTCGTACGACAGCTACTAAGCCGCTCGCAAGCGAAAGGATGAACCATGGCTAAAGATTCCAGCTTCGACGTTGTGTCCGAGGTCAATATGCAGGAGGTCGACAATGCCTTCCAGCAGACCACGCGCGAGATTTCTCAGCGCTACGACCTAAAGGACTCCGGCGCCACCATCGAGCTTTCGAAGGGCGACAAACTCTTTACAATCAACGCCCCGGCCGACTTTGTCTCCAAGCAGATCATCGACGTGCTGAGCTCCAAGCTCATCAAGCGCGGCATTGACCTCAAGGCCGTCTCCTGGGACGCCCCGCAGGCGGCTTCGGGCGGCACCGTGCGCGTGCTCGGCCATATCGTCGAGGGCATCGACCAGGCGACCGCCAAGAAGATCAACAAGGACATCAAGGACCAAAAGCTCAAGGTCAAGGTGACGATCGAGGCCGACAAGCTGCGCGTTTCCTCCGCTTCGAAGGATGCGCTGCAGACCGTGATCCAGTTCCTGCGCGACCAGGACTACGGTCAGCCGCTGCAGTTCACCAACTACCGCTAATTCATTCGAAAGGACCGCTCTCCAACATGGATACACCGTTGGGCTCCGTACTCTACATCACCCTCGGGTGCGCCAAGAACGAGGTCGACACCGACCGCATGCGTTCGCTGCTGACCGCTGCGGGCTACGAGGAGGCATTCGACCCGCAGGATGCCGATATCGCCATCGTCAATACGTGCTCGTTCCTTGCTTCCGCAACGTCCGAGAGCATCGAGACCACGCTCGAGCTTGCCAACGAGGTGCAGGACGGTGTCCGTTCCTGCCCCATCGTTATGTGCGGCTGCGTGCCGTCACGCTACGGCGACGACCTGCCCGACGAGTTGCCCGAGGTGGCGGCCTTTGTGAAGGCCGACGAGGAGGACGGCATCGTGGCGGTCATCGATGGCGTGCTGGGTGTTGAGCGCGAGATTGCCGCCTATATCCCGCAGGTCAAGCGCACTGTCGAGGGCGCTGTCGCCTACGTTAAGATCTCCGATGGCTGCAATCGCTTCTGCAGCTTCTGCATGATTCCCTATATCCGTGGTCGTTATCACTCTCGCAATGCCGAGAGCATTATCTCCGAGGTTCGCGACCTGGTCGCCGGCGGCGTGCGCGAGATCGTGCTGATCGGTCAGGACACGGGTATCTGGGGTACGGACTTTGCCGACGAAGACCTCGCCGAGGGCTCGCCGCGCAACCTGGCGCAGCTGCTGCAGGCTGTTGCCGAGGCCGTGCGCCCGCATAACGTCTGGGTCCGTGTGCTCTACCTGCAGCCTGAGGGCATGTCCGACGAGCTTATCGAGACCATTCGCGATACGCCCGAGGTGCTGCCCTATATCGATATCCCCGTGCAGCACTGCGATGCGCGCATCCTCAAGGCCATGCGCCGCTCCGGTTCGCGCCAGGAGCTCGAGGACCTGTTCCGTGACCTGCGAGAGCGTATTCCCGGCATCGTGATCCGCTCCACGGCCATGGTCGGTTTCCCGACCGAGACCGACGACGAGTTCCGCGATCTTATCGACTTTATGGACACCGTAGGCTTCGACTACACGAGCGTCTTTGCCTACTCGCAGGAGGAAGGCAGCCTGGCCGCCAAGATGGAGGGCCAGGTCGACGAGGAGATCAAGCTCGAGCGCGCTCAGGAGGCCATGGATCTGGCCGAGTCGCTCGGTTTTGCCGCCACGGCGGCCCATGTGGGCGAGCGCGCCCAGGTGATTGTCGACGGCATCGAGGAGACCGAGGACGGTGCCGAGCTCATCGGACATGCCTGGTTCCAGGCGCCCGATTCCGATGGTGCGGTGCATCTGGATGCCAGCGAGGCATCTGTGGGCGATATTCTGACGGTCGAGTTTACCGATAGCTTCTGCTACGAGCTTATCGGTCATGTTGTTGAGTAGGAGAGCGTCGTGGCTAACGAGAGCAATAAGGAACTGACGAGTGTTTGGACGCCCGCCAACATCGTGACGTGCGTGCGCATCGTCTTTATCCCGGTGTTCATGATCGTGTCGGCGCTGTCTCATACGAGCGTTGCCGGTACGGATTGGAGCACCTTCGACGGCCCGCTCGCCGCCGCCGCCTTTGTTCTGTATGTCATCCTGTCGTGCACCGATAAGGTTGACGGCTATCTGGCCCGTTCGCGCAACGAGATTACCGACTTCGGTAAGTTCTTGGATCCTATTGCCGATAAGCTGCTCGTGTTCTCGGCCCTGCTGCTGTTCTTGGACTTTGGCGCCGTGACCGTGTGGTCCGTGTTCATCATTCTGTTCCGTGAGTTGCTGGTGAGTGCCCTGCGCATGGTCGCGAGCGCTGCCGGCGTGGTTGTCGCTGCCGATAAGCTCGGCAAGTACAAGACGGCGACCACGATGGTCTCCATCTGCGGCTATCTGTGCGTCTTCGCGATGGCCGGTCTGCAGCTGGGGCCGGTGTCGCTGACGCTCGGCATCTATTCGGTGTCTCGCTTCCTGTACGCCGTGGCCGTTGTCCTGACCGTTATCTCGGGCGCCCAGTACTTCTGGAACTGCCGCAAGATCGTCTTTTCGGTCTAGGTCCTGGTAGATATGACGGAGTCTTTTGAACAGATTGTCGCGTGCAACGAGGAGCTTGCCCGCGATATCGTCGAACGCGCGAGTGCGTGTGGCGTGACAGTTTCGACGGCTGAATCCCTGACGGCCGGCATGATTGCCTCGACGATTGCCGATATCCCGGGCGCTTCGGCTGTGCTCCGCGGCGGTGCGGTGACCTATTGCGATGAGATAAAGCATCGCGTGCTGGGTGTTGAGCAGGATACGCTCGACCGCTATACCGCGGTGTCGCATCAGACGGCGCGCGAGATGGCTGCCGGCTCGCTGGAGCTGTACCAGAGCGATATTGCCGTGAGCGCGACAGGCTATGCCGGCCCCGGTGGAGGTACCGAGGACGATCCGGCTGGCACCTTCTATATTGGCTGGGCGTATCGCTCTTCCGATGGGGAAGTGCCGGTTGTGGACTCCATGCGCTGCCATTATGAGGGCGATCGCTCGTGTGTTCGTGCCCATGCGGTCGCGGAAGCACTTGGGCGCATTGTCTTCGTGCTCGACTCTATGGAATAGACGTGTTTTAAGGGGCCTTTGGGCCCCTTATTTGTGGAGAAAGGGACCTCAGGCGGATTCGTTGTTTTCGCTGGTATTTACCGTATTTTTATTTGTAATGCCTCATTAGGGGTCCCTGCGGTCAAGTGTTTGGTCAGTGTTTGGTCGGCGTTTGGTTGGGTTTTGGTAAGGTCGGCTGCATATGATTTATCTGAACGGTTGACCACGAACAGCCGTTCGTTTATTATCGATGCAGGTTGTTAAGAGGAGGGCTATTCATGGCCAAGAATTCAGGTCCCGTACGTACCGTTCACGCTCGCACGACGGGTAAAGAGCGCGATGAGATGATCGCCACCACCAAGGCCGAGATCGAGAAGAAGTTCGGCCAAGGTTCCATCATGAGGTACGGCGACGGCGGTCCCGAGCTCGAGGTCGAGGCCATTCCCACGGGTGCCCTGGCCCTCGATGCCGCACTGGGCATCGGTGGCGTGCCGCGCGGCCGTATCGTCGAGATCTACGGCCCCGAGTCCTCCGGTAAGACGACGCTTTCGCTCGAGATTTTGGCAGAGGCCCAGGCTATGGGCGGCGTCGTTGCCTTTATCGATGCCGAGCACGCGCTTGACCCCACCTATGCCGCGCGTATCGGCGTTGACATCGACGAGGTCCTCATTTCCCAGCCCGATACGGGCGAGCAGGCGCTCGAGATCGTCGACATGCTCGTGCGTTCCGGTGCCATCGACGCCATCGTCGTCGACTCTGTCGCCGCTTTGACTCCGCGTGCCGAGATCGAGGGCGAGATCGGCGACACTACGGTCGGCCTTCAAGCCCGTCTGATGAGCCAGGCGCTCCGTAAGCTCGCAGGCTCGCTCGCCAAATCTAAAACGACCTGCATCTTCATTAACCAGCTGCGCGAGAAGATCGGCGTGATGTTCGGCAACCCCGAGACTACGACGGGCGGCCGCGCCCTCAAGTTCTTCTCTTCGGTGCGCATCGATATTCGCCGCATCGACAGCATCAAGCTCAAGGACGAGGTTATCGGCAATCGCGTGCGTGCCAAGGTCGTCAAGAACAAGGTGGCCGCTCCGTTCCGCTCGGCCGAGTTTGACATCATGTACGGCACGGGCATCTCTAAGGAGGGCTCGATTCTGGACATGGCCGTCGAGTGCGGTATCTGCAAAAAGATGGGTTCTTGGTTTGCTTACGGTGAGGACAAGCTCGGTAATGGTCGCGAGGCCGCTAAGGCCTTCCTGCGCGAACACCCCGATTGTGCTGACGAGATCGAGCATAAAGTTCGCCTCGCCTGCGGCCTTGAATTCGATGACGATGCTCCGTCCGAGGTCGAGCTGACCGATCAGCCCGAAACTGAGGAGTTCGATGAGCTTTACGCCATCGATGGCTCCGCGATGCTCGATGATGACGACGAGTAGCGGATGCCCTCATGTCGTATACGGTGACCGAGGCCACGGTCGTCTTTCCCGATAAGAAGGCGGCCTCCTCGTTCTCGAGTGGGTATGCATCAAAAAAGCCTTGTGCACATATCGACTGTGAGCTCGAGGGCGGTTTTGAACGAACCATCTGGATTCCTGTTCGTGTCGCGCGCCTGTTTCTTAAAAATCGTCCCGATCTTCCCTGCGATTGGGATGAGTTTCGCGAAGCGGTGCAGCTCATTGAGCGTAAATGCGCGCTTACCATGGTGACTGAGATGCTGTCGCGCCGCGATCATGCCACCGGTGAGGTCCGTGATAAATTGTCTCGCTATGGTTTTCGCGCGGACGCGATTGAATTCGCCGTTGAGCGTGCCACTGAGTATCGCTTTTTAGATGAGAACCGCTTTTGCTCGTACTTTATCGAGGAACGCAAACGACGCGGCTGGGGACAGCGCAAGATTGAGACCGAGCTCAAGCGCCGCCATGTCGTACTCGATGATATCCCCGGCTATCCCGAGGATTATTTTGCCGTTGAGGACGACTTGGCTCGCGCGTCGGCTTTACTCGCGAAGCGTCGCGTTCCCGAGACACGTGGATTCGAAAAACTCGTCCGGTTTTTGATGGGTAAGGGCTTTTCGTACCACATCGCCGCCGATGCCGTTAAGGCGCGTCTCGATGCCGAACGTGAGGAATGTGCAGTTTAGACACATGTGTTTTGCGCACCTGCCGTTCACCGCCTTTTAGCCGCCGTGCTGGGTCCATTTATTTGACAGTTGTTGCGGTTCAACGTACGATAAACACTGTCATTTGCTTTGTGATATGTGCTCATCTTTGATGAGTTTGTTTATATGTTTATCTGTATCCGACCCGCATAAGCTGCGCCCATATTACTCAAATGTCGCGAGCCGTTCGTAAGGACGGTTCGCTTTGTTGTGTAACGAATCCATAAAAAGGAGTGAGCATGCCTATCATCGCAGCGCTCGTTGGCATCGTTTTGGGTGCCATCGCCGCCATTGCCTACATGCGCACCGCCAAGCAGGGTAGTCTTCACGAGGCCGACGAAAAGATCCAGTCGGCACATGCACAGGCTGAGTCCCTCATCGGTGATGCAAAGCGTCAGGCCGAGACCCTCAAAAAAGAGGCTCTGCTTGAGGCCAAGGAAGAGATTATCAAGAACAAGCAGGCTGCCGAGGCCGAGGACAAGCAGCGTAAGAGCGAGATTCGTACGCTCGAGAATCGTGTGATGCAGCGCGAGGAGTCCCTCGATCGCCGCAACGATGCCCTCGACAAGCGTGAGCATCAGCTGTCCAGCCAGGCTGGCCAGGTCGAGAAGCGCTCCCGCGAGCTTGAGGAGCTCTGCGCCAAGCAGACCTCGGAGCTCGAGCGCATCGCCGACCTGACCCGCGAGGACGCTCACAAGGAGCTCCTCGACAAGGTTCGTGGCGAGGTTACCCACGAGGCTGCTACGATCATCCGTGAGTCCGAGCAGCAGGTTCGCGCCGAGTGCCACAAGACCGCCCAGGAGATCTTGTCCCTGGCGATTCAGCGCTGCGCCGCCGACCACACTGCCGAGGTTACCGTGACCTCCGTGCATATTCCGTCTGACGACCTGAAGGGTCGCATCATCGGCCGCGAGGGTCGCAACATCCGCACCTTCGAGCAGGTTTCCGGCGTCAACCTCGTGATCGATGATACGCCCGAGACCGTCGTGCTTTCGAGCTTCGATCCGGTCCGTCGCGAGACCGCCCGCGTCGCCCTCGAGAACCTTATTGCTGACGGCCGCATTCATCCTGCCCGTATCGAGGAAATGTATCACAAGGCCGCCGATTTGGTTCAGCAGCGCGTGCGCGAGGCTGGCGAACAGGCTGCCTTCGATACCGGTATCCACGATCTGCACCCCGAGATCGTTAAGACCCTGGGTGCTCTGCGCTATCGCACCTCGTTTGGTCAGAACGTGCTCCAGCATTCCCTCGAGGTTTCCGACCTGTGCGGCGTGATGGCTTCCGAGCTTGGCCTGGACGTTGTGACCGCCAAGCGTGCCGGCCTGCTGCACGATCTTGGCAAGGCTATCGACCATGACGTCGAGGGTCCGCATGCCGTTATCGGCGCCGAGCTCGCCCGTCGCTATGGCGAGAAGCCCGTTATCGTTCACGCTATCGAGGCTCACCACGCCGACGTCGACCCCAATACGGTGCTCGATGTTCTGGTCCAGGCTGCCGATGCCGTTTCTGCCTCTCGCCCCGGTGCCCGTCGCGAATCGGCCGAGAACTACATCAAGCGCCTTGAGAAGCTCGAGGAGATCGCCAATTCCCATGACGGCGTCGAGCGTACCTATGCCATGCAGGCTGGTCGCGAGGTCCACGTCATGGTTCAGCCGGACAAGATCTCCGATGCTCAGTCCACGGTCTTGGCTCATGACATCGCCCATCAGATCGAGGAAGAGATGGAGTATCCCGGTCAGGTGCGCGTCGTCGTGATTCGCGAGAGCCGCGCTGTCGATATCGCTAAATAACATGAACGACGCGAACGAGCTCATCTCATTTATCGCGTCGATGTCGGGGGAGGGCAACCTTCGCGTCGAGGAGAACCTTGGCGAGGGGTATGTCCGCCTCCGCGTTTCGGAGGCCGAGCGGCGCCAGGCGAAGCACGACATCCAGCATGTCGAGGATATTGTCATCGAAATGCTGCGCAACGCTCGTGATGCCGGTGCCGATAAGGTCTATCTCGCCACGACCAAGGAAGATGGCGTCCGTACGCTCGTCTTTTTGGATAACGGCTCGGGCGTGCCGCGGGATATGCAGGAGCGCATCTTTGATGCCCGCGTTACCTCCAAGCTCGAGAGCATGAAGATGGATCGTTGGGGTGTTCACGGTCGAGGTATGGCATTGTTCTCGATTAAGCAGAACACCGATGAGGCGCGCGTTGTCGCATCGGATGTTGACCTTGGCTCGGTCTTTAAGGTGAGCGTCGCTACCGACCGCCTTAGCGAGCGCGCCGATCAGTCCAGCTGGCCTCAGGCCGTGAAGGACGAGGACGGTCACTATGTTTGTGCCCGTGGCCCTCACAACATCATTCGCGCCGCATGCGAGTTTGCCCTCGAGGAGCTGCGCGCCTGTGATGTCTATCTGGGGTCTCCGTCCGAGATCGCCGCGACGCTGCATGCGCAGGCCTCCAGTCGTCTCGATGCTTCTCGTCTTCTGTTTATCGATGATGAAGCAGAGCTTCCCGTGGTCGATCGCCTGGGTCTTGCTTCGGATGCAGAAGACTTTATCCGCATCTGTTCGGGTTTGGGCCTCGAGATGTCCGAGCGTACGGCGCATCGTATCTTGGCGGGACAGATTAAGCCCGTTCGCGGTGTGACCGCACGCCTGCTACGCGAGCGTGATTCGTCCTCACATGCGTCTGCCCCGGTTGATCTCGCCAAAGATCGTCGTGGGTTGCGTATTGCCAAGGACGACATGGCGCAGTTCTCGCGAGCAGTGGAGCGCGACTTTAACGATCTTGCAGCGCGGTACTATCTCAACCTTTGCGGCGACCCCAAGATTCGTGTTTCGCGTGATCGTATTACCGTGACGTTCGATCTTGCCAAAGAGGAATAGCATCTTTACCGAGTCCGTTCGGTACGATACAGTTATTGCAGTTAAAACGTACTTTTAAACGCAGGAGTTTCTTCATGGATTGCCTGAAGGTATCAAGCAAATCGTCGCCCGCGTCCGTTGCCGGCGCCATTGCCGGCATGGTCAAAGATGGTGTTCCCGTCAATATTCAGTGTGTCGGCGCGGGCGCCGTCAACCAGGCCATTAAGGCTGTGGCCATTGCACGCGGATTTTTGATTCCGACCGGGTTTGATATTTCCTGCGCGCCGGTGTTCTCCGACATCCTCATCAACGGGGAGTCGCGCACGGCCATCCGTCTTTCTATTTACGTTCATCAGATTAATCGAGCTGCTATGGATAGTGTTGTGATGGACGACGTTAAGCCTGTGGCATAGAGTGTTTACTCTTTGCCCGCCCTCTTTGATTCCGCCTATTCCACCTCGTTAGGACTTATACACATGGACCAGGGTTCCGTACGCGATATTCTTGCCGGTAAAACCTACTTTATCCGCACCTTTGGCTGCCAGATGAATCAGCACGACTCCGAGCGCGTGAGTGGCCTGCTCGACTCGTATGGCTGCCTTATGGCGCTCGATCCGGAGCATGCTGACATTGTCGTGTTCATGACGTGCTGCGTTCGTGAGGCTGCTGACACCCGTCTGTACGGTCAGTGCAACTCTTGTAAGAGCCTCCCGCCTTCGCCCTCGGGCAAGCGCGTGGTCGCCGTGGGCGGCTGCATCGCGCAGCGCGACGGCGAGGGTCTGCTCACCAATGTCGATAACGTCAATGTCATCTTTGGCACGCATTCCATCGCGCATGTTGCTGAGCTCATTGCCGAGGCATTTTTGGACGGCAAGCGTCATATTCGCACCAATGAGCACGAGGACACGGATGCTATGAGCATGCCGTGGCATCGTGAGACCCAGTATCACGCCTGGGTCCCCATCATGACGGGCTGCAACAATTTCTGCACCTATTGCATCGTGCCGTATGTGCGCGGTCGCGAAAAGAGCCGCCCTTTCGAGGAGATTGTCGACGAGGTGACCGGCCTAGTACGCCAGGGCGTGCGTGAGATCACGCTTCTGGGTCAAAACGTCAACTCCTATGGTCGCGATCTGTTTGGCAAGCCGCGCTTTGCCGACCTGTTGCGTGCCGTGGGCGATACGGGTGTGGAGCGCATCTTCTTTACTTCCTCGCACCCCAAAGATCTGCTGCCCGAGACCATTGACGCTATGGCCGAGACGCCTGCCGTCATGCCGCAACTGCACCTGGCAGTTCAGTCGGGCTCGACGCGCATCCTTAAAGAGATGAATCGTCGCTATACGCGTGAGGATTATCTGGGACTCGTCGATCGCATCCGCAATCGCATGCCCGATATCGCGCTTTCGACTGATATCATCGTGGGCTTCCCCGGCGAGACCGAGGAAGACTTTGAGCAGACGCTCTCGCTTGCCGAGACGGTCCGTTATGCCCAGGCCTATACGTTTATCTATTCCAAGCGCGCCGGTACTCCGGCAGCCGAGATTGACGATCCCACGCCGCATGAGGTGATTCTTGAGCGCTTCAACCGTCTGGTAAAGGTTATCGAGACCACAGCGCACGAGTATAACCAAGGTGAGCTCCACACCGTTGTGCCGGCCCTTATTGAGGGTACGAGCAAAAAGAATGACGCGGTGCTGCTGGGCAAGAGTCCTAAGAATCAGACCGTTCATGCACCGATTCCCGAGGGCTACAGCATCGATCAGCTGGTTGGCAAGATTGTCGATGTTGACATCGACGTTGCCAAGACGTGGTATCTGTCCGGATCCGTTGTGGGCGAGCCGCGCTAATGATTTCTCCCGGGGCAGGCCTTTCCGCCGTTGCGATTGTCGGTCCGACCGCGGTTGGCAAAAGTGATGCCGCAGATCGTTTGGCGGCTCGCCTTTCGTCGGAAGTGCTGTCGTGTGACGCGATGCAAATCTATCGAGGCATGGATATCGGTACCGCCAAGATGGCACCCGAGGAATGCACGGCGCCTTTACGCCTGGTCGATATTGTTGAACCGGGCGTTGCATATTCTGCAGCGCTGTATCAGGCAGACGCTCGTGTACATGTTGAGCGCTTGCTGGGCGAGGACCGCCTACCGGTGTTTTGCGGGGGTACGGGCTTGTATCTCAAGGCGGCCCTGGATGAGATGGATTTTCCCTCGGGCGAACTTGAGGACGATCGCCGCGCGGGGTATCAGGAGCTTGCCGTACGCATTGGCGAGGAAGCGCTGCATGCGCTGCTTGCCGAGCGTGACCCCGAGTCCGCTGCGGTCATCCACCCTCATAATGTTCGCCGCGTGATTCGCGCGCTCGAAATGCACGATGATGGTGTGTCCTACGCGCAGCAAAAGTCGCAGTTTAGTGTTCCGCGCGAGCATTATCACGCTCTGTGGTTTGGATTGATGCGTAATCGCGAGGCGCTTTACGAGCGAATAAACCTACGCGTCGATCTGATGTTTGAGCTGGGTCTTGTTGATGAGGTTCGTGGTCTTATGGACCAGGGGCTGAGAGATGCCCTGACTTCGATGCAGGCGATTGGCTATAAAGAGATCATCGATGCCTTTGACGGCGTGATTTCTATGGATGAGGCTCGCGAACTCATCAAGATACGCTCGCGTCGCTATGCCAAGCGTCAGCTTTCGTGGTTTAAACGAGATGACCGCATCGTGTGGTTCGATATGGACGAGTTTGCGATCGATGAGGTCGTTGAGGATATCCTTCACCGTATCGAGGCGGCCTAATGGCTCGGTTTCCCCTCGTTCCCACGGCGCCTGAGCCCGAACGTGCCGTTCTTGTCGGAGTTGAGTGGCGCGATAACGCCTGGCCGCTCGACCGTTCGCTTGACGAGCTTGAGCGCCTGGCCCATACGGCTGGCGCCCAGTGCGTGGCGCGCTTGTCACAGCGCCTGGTTAAGCCGTATCCAAAATCGTTTATCGGCTCCGGTAAGGTTGAGGAGCTTTGCGGGCTCGTGCATCGTATGGATGCCGATGTTGTTATCTTCGACGACGATTTAACGCCCTCGCAGCAGTCGTATCTGGAGAAAGCCGTGGGCGAACCGGTTAAGATTATCGACCGTACGGCGCTGATTCTCGATATCTTTGGCCTGCACGCTCAGACCCGTGAGGGTCGCCTGCAGGTGCAGCTAGCCCAATTGCAGTATCTGTTGCCCCGCTTGCGCGGTATGTGGAGCCATCTTGCTAAAGAGCAGACGCGCGGTGGCATTGGTTCGCGCTTTGGTCAGGGCGAAAGCCAGCTCGAGGTTGACCGACGTTTGATTCGCAATAAGATCGCCGCGCTTCGGCGCGAGCTTAAGCAGGTCGAACAACGCCGCGATGTCCAGTCAAAGAGTCGTATCGAGTCGCCCGCGTTTCGCGTTGCCTTAGCCGGTTATACCAATGCCGGTAAGTCGACGTTGCTCAATCGCCTGACCGGGTCTACGGTGCTTTCGCAGGACAAATTGTTTGCCACGCTCGATCCGACGACGCGCTCGTATCGCTTGCCCGGCGGTCGCGGTATGACCATTACCGATACCGTTGGCTTTATTCAAAAGCTACCGCATGGTCTCGTTGATGCCTTTAAGTCCACGCTGTCTGAGGTTCTTGGTGCCGACCTGATCCTTAAAGTTGTTGATGCCTCTGACGAGGACTACGAGCGCCAACTCGAGGCAGTCGATCGCGTTCTTGACGAGATCGGTGCCGGCGAGCGTTTGACGCTTACGGTGTTCAATAAAATCGACCTACTCGATAGCGTCGATCGATTGAGTTTCCGTCGTCGCTATCCCGAGGCCGTGCTGTTCTCGGCCCAGACGGGCGAGGGGCTCGACGATCTCGTCGACCGTATTGCTCGTGAGGCAGCTGCCACCGATGTGTTGCTCTCCGCTGATATCCCGTATCGCGAGGGCGCCCTCATTACGCTGGTGCATGAGCAGGGAACCCTTCTGCATGAGGAATATCTAGAGGACGGCGTTCGCATTGTGGCAAAGATGCCGGCCCGAATCGCGCCGCGTCTTGAGCGCTATCGTACGGAATAAACGAGCTCTAGCACGCCTAGAATGACAGGCTGATGGAGCAGGTAGAACGGTAAGGCATGCCGACCGAGGACTGCGAGCGCCGGGATGGGATTGGCGTATGCCCATGTCGACGCTTCGTGGCTTGATGCTTGTGCTGCCTGGGCAGTAAAGAAGCCGGTAAGGTACATAAAGACAAACGGAATGAGCGGATAGTAGTCCCCCGAAACAAAACCCGGGCCCGGGAATCCAAGCCATGCCAGGTAGGGGAGTGGGTAGACCGCTTTTGGAATGCCCCAGGTTAGGGCAAAAAGAACAAGGCACGCTGCGATGCCCCACGAGCCCGGCAGTTTTTGAAGTAACGGACGGGTGAGTGCAACCACCGCGGTGCACGCCGCCATGCAATAAATGATGCCAAAGTTTACCGAATCGTCGACTGATACCAGTGTAGTTGCAATCCATACGACCAAAGCTGCGGCCGCGTACTTGAGGGCGCGCTTAACGTTATTACGCGAGAGCGTGAACATCCAACCGGCGATAAACAAAAAAACCCAGCTGATACTGGCGCGCCAGATATCCTGGAAAACCGTTTCGGTAAACCATGGCATATCCCATCCATATAGATAGGCCAAATCGTAGCAGGCGTGAAAACCTGCCATCGACAGCATCGTAAACCCGCGGACGGTATCAAATATGGTGATGCGTTTTTGCATTACGAGAACCGGCGCATTAACCCGACAACCTTACCCAAAATAACGGGGTTCGTCGCATAGATGGGCTCCATAGTGTCGTTCTCGGGCTGCAAGCGAACGCGCCCCTGCTCCTTGTAGAACGTCTTGACAGTCGCCGAGCCATCGATCATAGCCACGACGATTTCGCCGTTCATCGCGCTCTTTTGCTCGCGAACGATAATGTAGTCACCGTTGTAGATGCCGACATTGATCATTGAGCTGCCGTGCACTTCAAGGATAAAGGAGCCCTGGTCTGTGGCGATTTCGGTCGGGATGGTAAAGGTGTCCTCGATATTTTGTTCGGCCAGAATGGGAATCCCAGCCGCGACGCGACCGACGAGCGGCAGCGAGACCGTTCCGCGGGGCGCCGTGGGTTCATCGGATTTGGAAATCGAGACAGAGGATCCGTCCTCATCAAAGAGCTCTAGGGCGCGAGGCTTGGTGGCATCGCGCTTGAGCAGTCCTCGAGCCTCCAGGGCAGAGAGATGAGCATGCACCGTGCTGGGGGAGGAGAGGCCTACGGCCGATGCCATCTCGCGAACACTGGGCGGATAGCCCTTCTCCTGCTGATATTCCTTGATGAAGTCGTAAATCTGCTGCTGACGCTTGGTAATTTTGCGAGCCATCAGGGGATCCTCTCTGCCAATGTCAAACAAATGTTCGATTTTTGCTTGACAGGAACAACTGTTCGAAGATAATAATAACCGAACATTCGTTCTCGCGCTAGACATTTTTGTCCGCGCGGCTTGATAAAACTGTTCTCAGCAAAACACGCGAGAGGAGAACATGATGAACGCAACGGATATGGTCCAGGGTAACCTCGCCCTTAAGCTCGAGGCGCCTGCGGCGCCGGCTTTCACGGTTGTCAAAGGCGGCCGGTCTGGTTTCCAAACACTGCCTGTTAAGCCCGTCCGCAGCCAGTGCGTCGCCACGAGTTCGGCCCCCGTTGCCCTAAAGGTCTCGACGATTGTCGCCCTGGCCGTTGCGCTCACGCTTTTCTTTGTACTTGCTACCTCGATCTTCAGCGCTCGTCACGCCGCATATGCCGAGTCGGTATCCAACGTTACCTACGAGACCGTCCGTGTTCAGTCTGGCGATTCCTTGTGGTCGCTTGCCCAGGAGCATCCGATTGAGGGTCTTTCCACACAGGAGACCTCTGATATGATCCGCAACGTCAATCACCTGGAGCATGGCTCGCTCGATGCCGGTGCGCATCTTAAAGTTCCCGCACGTTCCTAAGATTTACGTACCGTCGCATGGTACCCTTGTAATCGTTTTAGAGGAGGTACCATGCGCTGTCCCAAATGCGGCAAGGCACATACCCGCGTCGTTGATTCCCGCATGCAGGAATCTAATAACACCATCAAGCGTCGTCGCGAATGCTGCTCATGCAATTATCGCTTTACGACATTTGAGCGTTGTGAAGACCCTATCGAGGTCATTAAGTCAGACGGAACCAAGCAACGGTTCGATCGCAATAAGCTGCTGGTCGGTTTGATGCGCGCCACGATCAAGCGAGATATTGACACTAAAAAGCTCAACGAGATCATTGACGATATAGAGGTCGAGCTTCGCTCCCGTACACTCACAGCCGTTACGTCTCATGAGCTGGGTGATATGGTTCTTAAGCGCTTGGCCAAGATCGATAAAGTGGCCTACATCCGCTTTGCCTCGGTCTATCGCGATTTCAAAGATGTCGATGAGTTTCTGCAAGAGCTCGACAAGCTAAGGTGATTTCATGTCCAACATTACCGTTAACATTAAGCGTCTCGACCCAACCGTCGAACTTCCCAAATACGCTCATCCCACGGATGCCGGTCTTGACCTCCGAGCCAACGAAGACTGCACGCTCAAGCCCTTTGAGCGTCGCTTGGTCTCCACGGGCCTAGCTATCGCCCTACCCGACGGCTACGCCGGCTTCGTCCAGCCCCGCAGCGGCCTGGCCATTAAGCGGGGCCTGTCTATAGTCAACACGCCCGGTCTCATCGATGCTCACTACCGAGGAGAGCTCAAAGTCATCCTCATCAACCTAGACCCCACGAACAACATCCAAATCAACAAAGGCGACCGCATCGCCCAACTCGTCATCCAAGAAGTCCCCACGGTCAACCTTGTAGAAGTACAAGAACTAGACGAAACCGACCGAGGAGCCGGCGGTTTCGGTTCTAGCGGCGTCGCCTAGGGGGCACTCGTATCCCTCCCGACCGCCTCTCACACATATCATTCCATGCTCAAACATTCTCGCTTCGCTTCGTTCGCTGCGAAACTGCGCGTGGAACGATATGTGTGAGAGGCGGTCGGGCGGTTACTCGCTTGAAAAATAGCCTTTCTTTCTAGTAAGCCGATGCGATAAAGGAAAACCTCCTTTCTCGCATCGGCTTACTATATTTATTTTTTCCGGTTTCTCCTTTGCAGGTTCTAATGGTAGGGAATCTGGCATAGCTGCTAGCACGTAAACGTAGCTGCTCGGCGGGAGCCGCCCATATATCGTTCCACGCGCAGTTTCGCAGCGCAGCGAGAATGTTTGAGCATGGAATGATATATGGGCGGCTCCCGCCGAGCTGCGGACTTTCGTCTACCTGATATGCGCAGGCTTCCCGCCCCAGTAGAAGCGGCAGAAGGCTCGTTTTCGCTTTTGGGGTTTGCCTACGAGTTCCATGGTGGCGACGGCGATGTCTTCGGCTGCGCGGGGACGGCGCAGCACTTCGCCATTGATGAGCAGCGCCTTGAGTGACTCCGGGTGATCGTGGAGATGGCGCAACGTCACGATGAGCTCTCGTGCCGTGGTGACGTGCATGCTGGCGCCCATGCCGGTGAGCATAGTGGTGTTGGCTTTTTCCTGGCCATATGACTTGCCCAGCAGGATCATCGGCAGATGTGCGCAGAGACACTCGGTGACCGTGAGTCCGCCCGATTTGAGGATTGCCAGGTCGCAGCCGTGCATGAGGGCCGCCATGTCGTCGACATAGTCCAGCACCGTGACGTTCTCGAGCTTCATGGCATCGAAGAGCGTCTTCAGCCGGGTGGCATACTCCACGTCTTTGCCAGGCAAAAAGACAAAGTGCATGTCTTCGAAGCTGCGCAGGAAGGGGAGTGTGTGGTCCATCGCCGCGCGAAAGCGGACGTAAGGCTGGGGCAAGCTGGCACCGGCCATTACCAACACGACGGTCTTGTCGGCGGGGAGGTTGAACTTGGCTAGCTCTTCCTCGCGATCGTATTCCGTGTCGAATCCGGCGCGAATAGGGATGCCGGTAATGCGAATCTTTGTCTCGGGCACCTTGCGCGGACGCAGCGTTTCAGCCATGAATTCGTTGGCAACACAGAATAGATCGGTGTCCTTGTGAGGCCACCAGCCCTCGACTTCGTAGTCGGTCGGGACGCAGATGACCGGATAATCGATACCCGTAATTACGCGGGCGCCCACGGCAACGTTGGCTGCCGTGATGTGCGTTGCGACCACGGCTATGGGCCTGCGGCTACGAATATATTCGTTGAAGGCGGGGAACATCATTCGCGACCATGCCGTGCCGCCACCCCAGAGCAGATGTCCCGTAAGCGTATATCGCCAGGTCAGGTCGTAAATGGGGCGCGTGGCTCCCGTAAAAGAAGCCGCGGTCTTATTACCGTCGAATTTAATACGTCCAAAATCAAGGATATCGAGTACTTCAATCTCAACATCCTCGGGGATGCCACTGGTGCCGCGGATGAGGTCGAATGCTTGCGCAATCGCATTTGCGGCGGCCTTGTGACCCGAGCCGACCGAGGCGTGCACGATGGTCACGAGAGGTTTTTGCTGTGCCAAGAGCGTGGTTTGCTCCGATTGAGGAGTGCTGTGCGTGAGCAGGGGAGCGTCGTCGCTCGTCTGCGTCTGATCCATCGATAACTCCCCTTCGACGTTGTAACACGGAATTTATCATTGTAGTGCATGAGTGTCACGTTCACGTAAATTTGGGTATGAGCGCAAAGAACGACAACGTTTCGACGAGAGGACTCTTCATGACTACCGATCAGACAATCGATGTTGCGATTATCGGTGGCGGCCCTGCGGGCTATGCTGCCGCCATTTATGCGGCGCGTGCCAACCTAACGACGACTGTCCTTGAGCAGGGCATGTCGGGCGGACAGATTGCCACGAGCAACGAGATTGAGAATTATCCTGGTATTCCACTGCTGAGCGGCGCCGAACTTGGTGAGCGGTTCCAACAGCATGCTGAAGGCCTGGGGGCTCAGGTTGAATGGAGTATGGTGACAGGCGTCGATTACGATGCCGATGCGGTTCAATTTACCATCCATCATGATATGGGCGACACAGCGGCCAAGAGCGTCATTGCGTGCATGGGCGCCACGCCGCGTCCTGCGGGTTTTGTTGGCGAGGACACGTATCGCGGTCGTGGCGTTTCGTATTGCGCGACGTGTGACGGCATGTTCTTCCGTGGCAAGCAGGTCTTTGTTATCGGAGGCGGCAATTCGGCATGCGAGGAGGCGCTGTTCCTGTCCGACATTGCCAGCAGCGTGACCATCGTGCTACGCCGTGATCAGTTCCGTGCACCCGAGGGCGTTGTGAATAAGGTGCTTGCTAAGGACAATATTTCAGTTAGGTACCAAACTAGTATTGTTGAGCTTTCTGGTGAAGTGATGCCCACGACAATCACGTTCAAGGACAATGCGACTGGTGAAATGCGCACTGAGTCCTTTGATCCTGGCTCTTTTGGCATCTTTGTCTTTACGGGGACGCAGCCACATACCGAGCTGGTTGAGCATCTAGTCGATCTGGCTCCCGACGGCGGCATCCTTACCGATGATTCCATGGCCACCCGTACGCCCGGCTTATTTGCAGCCGGCGATATCCGTTCCAAGCGTTTACGCCAGGTTGTGACCGCCGTTTCGGACGGAGCCATAGCGGCAACCAGCGCATACGCTTTCCTACGTGGATAAGTACGATAATATATCTTATGTAAGGTTGCTCTCTTTAAACAAAGTGGTTGAACGGTGCTTCAATGTGCTGTTCAACCACTTTTACTTAGCGGCTATGTGATATGCAAAACTAGATGACCTAGAATACAATATAGAAAACGAACGGAGGCCTCTTATGAACCACGCTAAACATGTTATCCCGATGTCCGATACATCGGTCAGCATTAAGCCCGAGGATATTCAGCCGACGGTGCTGCCGGATGCATTTATTCAGTCCGATATGGTGGGAAGACTCAACGCGTTGAGCTTGCCACGCTATGACCAGCTGCCCAACGTAACGCTCTATCGCGATCAGGTTATTGAATATGTTGCGCTGTGGATGGAGCCGCTTTCGATTTGCGTAGAGCAGCCCGTTATCACGCCATCGATGATCAATAACTACGTGAAGGTCGGCCTCGTTCCTGCTCCGGTTAAAAAACAGTATGGCCGTGAGCAGATTGCGCGTCTCATCGCCATTTGTATCTTTAAGCAGGTGCTACCCATCGCTGCGGTTCAGGCGCTCTTTAATATTCAGCGCTTGAGCTATGACGCTCCGACGGCTTTCGATTATGTAGTCGATCAACTTGAGGCATCGATTCGTGCGGCGTTTTCC
>CALGKS010000036.1 GCA_937930475.1 uncultured Collinsella sp.
TACCAGGCCCTCCTTGCATGCAAATCAGATAAAAAGAAGGGCCACCCGAAGGTGACCCTTTTGTCCAAACGAGTGGACAGACGCTGCGATCTTCTTAGCGCTTCTCGGGGATGCGAGCAGCCTTGCCCACCTTGTCGCGGAGGTAGTACAGCTTGGCGCGACGGACGCGACCATGACGGACGACCTCGAGCTTGGCGATCTTGGGGCTGTGAAGCGGGAAGGTACGCTCAACACCGACACCGAAGGAAATCTTGCGGACGGTGAAGGTCTCACGGGCACCGGCGCCGGCCATGCGGATGACGTCACCCTGGAAAACCTGGATGCGCTCGCGGTCGCCTTCCTTAATGCGGTAGTGAACCTTGACGTTGTCGGCAACGCGGACCTGCGGGATGTCCTCGCGGATCTGCTGACGCTCGATTGCGCGGATGTAATCCATGTGCAATTCCTTACTCTTCTAGAGGTGCCGTACCACCTTGGCCGGCACGTAGTTGAACAAACGTATTCGAGTATACACGCCACGACCTTGGCTGCAAGAACTATTTTGCCCGTACGCAAAAAGACAAAAACACGCACTCTTTCTGCACTTATGCGCCGTCCGCAGCATCAGTCGTCGGCGTCGTCACGGTCGTTCCGGGCGCGATATAGCCGTATTCGAGCAGCACCGAAAGCGCATGCTGCTTCCAGGTGGCAAGCTCTTCATCATTATAGTTGTCATGGGCCCATTCATTCATCGCGTCCTCGGCGTCTTGGGGCACCAGGTCCTGGCTGTCTGCCATCAGGTACAGGATGCCTAAGATGTCGAAGTCCTGCTTGGTCATCTCTTCCTTGTTTGATGTGCTGATGAGGCCGTGATCGATGCCGTAGCGGCAGATATCGGTCAAAACGGTAACGAGGCCCGTAGGAATCGACGAGGTATCCTTCGCGGCAGCGGGCGCGGTGTCGTCAATTACTGCAACGGCATCGTCGCTCGCCGGAGCAGACTCGGCCGCGTTCGCATCCGAAGCTGCCTGCTCTCCCTGGGCAGGAGCCGCGCTATCCGTCGTTGCCGAAGAATCCCCCGAAGAAACGGACGTAACGCCCACCGGCGTCTCGACCACGGTCGTCATCGGGTCGACTGGCGCGGGAGCGGCGATGACCTCGGCCCAATCGGAATACACGCCGTCAATAAAGGCGCGAACATGGAAGGTGCCCGGTTGCGAGATGGTCATCGTGCCGTCTGTCGCGACCGAAATGCCCTTGCTCTCGAGCTCCTGAGCCTCCCAGCTGCAGACCCTATCGACCTCCTTGCCCGTCGTGTCATAGACCGTAGCCGTCAGGCCTTCGATGCCGTTAAGGTTCTCCTCGACGCCGACGACGGTCTGCGCCGAGCCCTCGAGCTTGATGCTGCCGTTAAACGGCTCGGGCGCCACGTCACTTACCTTATATTTGTAGGCCGCGGCGTCGATCTCGTCATTGGTCGAGACGTGCCCGTTCACGTCCACGTAGGTGTCCTCGGGGATAAAGTACTTTACGTAGGCGGTGCCGGCCTTTTTGCCCACCACGACTTGCTCGTGGGTGACAGGGTCGGTCTGGATCTCGATGACGTCGGACTTGCACTCCTTGCCCTTCTTGTCCACCACGCGCCAGTCACCCGACGACTTCACAAAGCCGTAGTAGTCAACATCGTCCTCGTCCCTTGCGCGCACGCGATAGGAAGAGATGGGGTCTTCGTCGCCCACCGTAAGCCTTCGGGTCTTATCGGTCTGCAGCGAGACGAGAATCTTGGAGATGGGCTTAATAGGCTGCGGCGTGCCCAACTGCGTATCGACCGTCACCGACTCAAACGACAGATTGGAACCCGTAATGGACATGGGGTAGGTGGCGGCCATGTCATTGAGCACGTTGCACGTACGCGGAGCGCCGCCGTTGCGCGAAGGCACCTCGCGATCGGCCAAGACCGAATTCCAATCGATGGCGCGCACCATGTGGTTGTTGGTGCGATGCGACCAGCTCGTGACGTTTCCGGCGGTGGTATCGTAGCCGTCGTCGCCACGATGGGCGATCGAGCGCAGGAACAGGTTCTGTACGGCGTCGGTCGACTGATCGCCAAAGGTGGTGTAGAACGAACGCTGGTCGTAACCGGCGGTATGGAACTCCTGCACGGCGGCGTTATCGTCGTAGCACTCGCCGTTCATGTTAAAGATGATGACGTCGAACGTCACGCCCACCGGCTGGTCATAGTCCTCGGAGAGCGTCGTGGTAGAACTCGTCTGCTTGCTGTTGACTTGCGTATGCGCCGGAATCGTCATATTGACGGTGACCGACTGATTGTCCGTCGTGGTGATCGACTGTTCCTCGGTTTTGCTCGCCTCCCACAGCTGGGACATGGTGGTTTCGGCCGAAAACGAGGTCTCGATCTCCTCGCTCGCTGTTCCGGGCACGCCCAGCGACTCCTTGAGGCTCACCGATGCGCCCCAAGAGCCGCCCTTGGAAAACGATGCGGATTCAGAGGTGCTCGTGCCGACCGTCTCCTCGGTACCGCGGGCGAGCGTGATGCTCTGCGAGGCATCCTCATAGCCGACGTTAAGCGCCGAGGTAACGAGCTCCTGCTCAGTCTTGGAATCAACAAAGGAATAACCCGGCGCGTCCTCGGGCGCACAGTTAAGCTTGTTCACGCTGTTGAGCTGCTGAACTCTAAAGTTATAGAACGCAATGCCAAAGCCATTGAAATCGTACTGGTAGGTGCCGCCGAGCTTGTCCACGCACGCGATAGTGGCATAGATGACGTCCTGCTCGGTTTTATCCTGCGACAGGCCATCGAGCGGCACGTATTTACGAAAATCGCTACCGGTCAGCTTATGGCCGATGCAGTCGGCGATATCGTCGGTCAAGCGCTCATAGACCGCGTTCAGACCTTTCGCCGACGTCAGGCCACTTTGAATGGACTTGTCGGCGCCGTCGGAATGCTCACCGTTGCCGCCCGAAAGCGCATCGTACAGATAGATGTAGTGACCCTTGCCAAAGTCCTTCTCAAAGCCCTTACCGGCATGGTCCCAATACAAAAAGTCCTTGGAGTCGTCGCCTCCGCCATAGCCAAGGATGTTATAGGCAAGCGATGCCCAGTTGGGCAGCACCTTTTTGACGGCGGCCGTGTAGAACGAGACGTTGTCGTACATCGAGGTACGGCCCTCGAGCTTGCCGTCATCGATATCCACGAAGGTACAGTCGCGATCGTTGACCGTAATGGTAAGCGGGTTGACCACGTCGCCATAGAGCTCGTCGCGCGATTCATCCTGAAGGGCAAAACCGGCTGTCGGCATCCCGCAAAGCGCCGTGACCGCAACGACCACCCAGCACAGGGTCATCTGTGCTCCCCGACGCGCTCGTTGCAAATACCTGGTGAGGTTTTTCATCGCAGTCCTCCCGTCAGTTGCCAATGTATTCAACCAACGTAAAACGCCGCCGCGTCCAAAGGGGGCGCGACGGCGCGAAGGGGGGCGTAAAAGGCGCAAATGGAACGCGACTCCGTTAAGCGGAACGCTTGGCCTCGAGCTTGGCCTGAGCGGCAGCAAGACGCGCGAGCGGCACACGGTAAGGCGAGCAGGACACGTAGTCCACATCAGCCACGTTAAACAGGCCCTTGATGGACTTGGGGTCGCCGCCGTGCTCACCGCATACACCAAAGTGCATGCCGGGGTTGGTGGCGCGACCCTTCGCCACGGCCATGCGCACCAGCTCGAGCACCACCGTGTCGATGGTCTCGAAGGGGTTGTCCTTCAGAATCTTCTTGTGTAGGTACAGCGGGATGAACTTGGCCTCGGCGTCATCGCGGGAGAAGCCGAAGGTCGTCTGCGTGAGGTCGTTGGTGCCAAAGCAGAAGAAGTCGGCGTGCTGGGCGATCTCGTCGGCGACCATGCAGGCGCGCGGCAGCTCGAGCATCGTGCCCACGGGAATGTTGAGCTCGACGCCCTCCTCGGCGAAAACCTCGGCGATGACACGCTCGATGACCTCGCGGGTCTGAACGTGTTCGGCCGTGATGGAAACGAGCGGAACCATGATCTCAGGACGCGGGTCGACGCCTTCCTTGATGAGGCGAGCAGCAGCCGTTGCCACGGCGCGGACCTGCATAAGCGGCAGGTCGCCAAAGACGACGGACAGGCGCACGCCGCGCAGGCCGAGCATCGGGTTGGACGCGACCATGCCATCGATGCGACGCAGGCGGGCACGCAGGGCGGCGAGCTCCTCCTCGGGAGCGCCGGCGGCCTCCTTCTTGGTAATGGCGACCTCGAGCTCGCGGGGATCGTCCAGGAACTCGTGCAGCGGCGGGTCGAGCAGGCGAACGACCACATCGCGGCCGGTCATGGTCTTGAACATGGCCAGGAAGTCCTCAGTCTGGACCTTAAGCAGATCGGCGAGCGCCTGCTGCTTCACGGCCTCGTCGTCGGACAGGATGAAGCTCTGGATGATGTTCTTGCGGTCGCCCAGGAACATGTGCTCGGTGCGGCACAGGCCAATAGCCTCGGCGCCAAACTCAAGCGCGAGCTCGGCATCCTCGGGGTTATCGGCGTTGACGCGCACGTGGTTGGCGTGACCGTCGGTCTCGTCCAGGCGGATCTCGTCGGCCCAGGACAGGATGGTGTCCAGGTCGCCGGTGAGCTCAGCGGAGACCAAGTCGACAGCGCCATCGACGACGATGCCCTGAGTGCCGTCGATGGAGATAATGTCGCCCTCGTGCAGCACGCGATCGCTGCCGTCGATACGAACGACCTTCTCGGCCGCGTCGATATGGAAACGCTCGACACCGCAGACGCAGGGAGTACCCATGCCACGGGCAATAACGGCGGCGTGGCTCGTCTTGCCACCGTGACTGGTCAGGATGCCCTCGGCGGCGACCATACCCTTCAGGTCGTCGGGGTTGGTCTCCCAGCGGACCAGAATGACTTTATGGCCCTCGGCAGAACGCGCGACGGCGTCATCACTCGAGAACACGACTTCGCCCACGGCGGCACCGGGACTGGCGTTAAGGCCGCATGCGAGTGCCTCGTACTTCTTGGAGGAGTCGAACTGCGGGTGCAGGAGCTGGTCGAGCTGCGCAGGGTCGATACGGCTCACGGCCTCCTCACGGGTGATGAGGCCTTCCTCGACCATCTCGATAGCGATGCGCAGAGCGGCGGTTGCGGTACGCTTGCCCACGCGGGTCTGGAGCATCCAGAGCTTGCCCTGCTCGATGGTGAACTCGATGTCGCACATGTCGCGGTA
>CALGKS010000037.1 GCA_937930475.1 uncultured Collinsella sp.
CCTCAAGCACCAGAACCCCTGCGGCTCTGCCGTTGCCGAGGACATCACGGCCGCCTACGACCGCGCCTTCGCCTGCGATCCCAAGAGCGCTTTCGGCGGCATCATCGCCTGCAACCGCGAGGTTCCTTATGAGCTGGTTGAGCACTTTGCCGATCAGAACAAGCAGTTCGTCGAGGTCATCATCGCCCCGAGCTACACCGACGAGGCGCTCGAGCGCATGGCCAAGCGCCCCAACCTGCGCGTGCTGGCGACCGGCGGCGTGGACCGCGGCGCCCAGGTGGAGCTGCGCTCCATCGACGGCGGCATGCTGGTCCAGGAGGTCGACCACGTGACCGAGGACCCCGCGACCTTTACGTTCCCCACCGACCGTAAGCCCACCGACGCCGAGATGGCAGAGCTCGAGTTTGCCTGGAAGGTCTGCAAGGGCGTCAAGTCCAACGCCATCCTGGTCTCCAAGGGCAAGGCCGGCATTGGCATGGGCCCCGGCCAGCCCAACCGCGTAGATTCCGCGCTGCTGGCCTGCGAGCGCGCCGAGGACTTCTGCGAGCGCGAGGGCGTGGAGAAGGGCGGTTTCGCCTGCGCAAGCGACGCGTTCTTCCCGTTCCGCGATAACGTGGACGTGCTTGCCGCGCACGGCGTGACCTGCATCATCCAGCCCGGCGGCTCCAAGCGTGACGACGAGAGCATCCAGGCCTGCAACGAGCATGGTATTGCGATGGTGTTCACCGGCGCTCGCCACTTCCGCCACTAAGTAGGGAGGTGGCGCTGCGGCTTGCCCAAGCACCCGACCTTGCCCCTCAAACCGTCGCTTGCGTACATTTAGTACGCGGCGCTCCTCTTTCGGGTCAATCTCGGGCACTTGGGCAACCCTCGCCGACCGGCTTGGTGACTGAGGTGGATGGGATGTTGACCCGTCCCTGGACTCACCATGCCTTCAAAATAATCTCTGCAAAAGACGGCTGCTCCGTTTGGAGGGCCGTCTTTTTGGTATAAGAGGACGGAATGACTAACACGAAAGGTACAACCATGCCCCAGATTGATGATGCCGAGCTGTTTGGCAATGCCGAGGATCAGCGTGCGTACGAGGACTTTTGCGCCAATCAGGAGGCGGTCGAGAAGTTTACGCTTGACAAGCCCGCGCTTGT
Organism: uncultured Collinsella sp.; assembly: GCA_937930475.1. Taxonomy (GTDB): domain Bacteria; phylum Actinomycetota; class Coriobacteriia; order Coriobacteriales; family Coriobacteriaceae; genus Collinsella. Next base: position 1,146 of record CALGKS010000037.1, read on the forward strand.
CTGCCGTTGGCGCATGTCCAATAAAAAGGTGCCCATGCTCAACCGCCACATTCGCGCACTGTCCGAGCGCCTGGTGCAGGGCGAGCCGCTTACCCATAACATGCTCAGCTGGGCCAAACAGCACGTTGAGTGGTCGCTAGCCGAGGGCGACTATACCGCGCACGATGGCGTGCTCATGCTGGTGATCGACGTCAACGGCAACGCCGCCATGACGGTGGGGGAGTACGAGCCGCTAACCGATACGTCGGCTAAGGCGCTACGTGCCCGCTCCGCCGAGGCCCGCTCCGAGGCCGACGAAACCGGCGTGGCGCCCGAGCTGCTCGCCGCCGTCAACAACGGCGAGCTTGCCTTTGTGGCGCCAGCGGACGAGTGCCTGTGCGGCGCGGCGACGCTCATCGAGCAGCTGGCCCAGACCAAGGGCATCCCGGTCACGCGCGTAGATATTCCCGCGCAGCTTAAGGGCGCGCTGTTCCTGGTGAGCGACGAGCACGGCGTGGTCCCCGCGACCGAGACGGACGCCGCCGAGGCCGACGCCGCCACGGTCGCCTTCTTCGCCGACGGTTACGAAAAGCTCCGCGCCCGTCGCTAAATGATTATTCTGGGACGGGGATTAAAGAATCATTTTGGTCCCCGCCACCGCTGCGAGCGCGAGGCAGGCCAAACGCCACCGCTCGCGAACAGTTCTGTCACCTTGGCGCCGCGCGTGGCATGCACCTGCGGCTTCGCGGGCATAATGGTGACAAGACAACCGAGGGGGGAGCGGAATCCATGGCGCTGATCTATATCGTTGAGGACGACGAACCCATCCGTCGCGAGCTCGCCGACATTCTGGCCCGTGCCGGGTTTGAGGTCGAGGCCTGCGAATCGTTTGAGCACGTCTCGTGCGATATCCTTGCCGCCGCGCCCGATTTGGTGCTGCTCGACCTTTCGCTTCCCGTCAAAGACGGCCAGCATATCTGTCACGAAGTCCGCCGCGAATCCGAAGTCCCCATCATCGTCCTCACGTCGCGCACGACCGAGATCGACGAGGTCATGGCCATGACACTCGGCGCGGACGACTTTGTCCCTAAGCCCTACAGCGCCCGCGTGCTCGTGGCGCGCATCAATGCGCTGCTGCGGCGCACCACGGCGGCCGGCGAGCGCAGCACGCTTGTCCACAAGGGGCTGGAGCTCGACCTCGCCCGCTCCGCGGTCACCAACACCGCAACCGGCGACAGCACCGAGCTCACCAAAAACGAGCTGCGCATCCTCTCGCTGCTTCTGAGCCGTGCGGGCAAGATTGTCTCGCGCTCGGCCATCATGCAGGACCTGTGGGATTCCGATGCCTTCGTGGACGACAACACGCTTACCGTCAATATCAACCGTCTGCGCTCCACGCTCGAAAAAATCGGCATCAAGGGGTATTTGACCACGCACCGCGGCCAGGGCTATTCGGTCTAGGGGCCGGCCATGTCGTTTGCCAAGTTCTTTAAAGACGCGCTGCTCCCCGTCGCCGTGTGGACATGCGGCGTGCTGTTGAGCTGCTTTGTGCTGACGGTCGCCGGGGCGCCCGTCTCCATCGTAATCGTGGCAGTCGGTGTGTCCTTTATCTTTGGCATGCTGGGCATCGTGATCGAGTATGCGCGCCGTCGCCGTTTTCTGCGTCAGCTGGAGCGCGCGGCCGAGGAGCTGGAGAGCCCCGCGTGGGTGCAAGAGATGGTGCAATGCCCAACCTATGCCGAGGGCGAGCTCGAGTACGAGGTCTTGCGTCGCGTGGGCAAGGCTGCTTGCGATGAGGTGGCGGAAGGCCGGCGCCAGACCGACGACTATCGCGACTATATCGAGAGCTGGGTCCACGAGGCCAAGCTGCCGCTGGCGGCAGCCCATCTGATCTTGGAGAACCTGGACGGCAGCGAAGACGACCTGTCACGCGTGGATGACCTGGGTCGCGAGCTTGCCCGTGTGGAGCGTTACATCGACCAAGCGCTCTACTATGCGCGCTCGGAAGTCGTGGAGCGCGACTATCTGATTCGCCGCTGGAGCCTCAAGGCCCTGGTGACGGGTGCGATTAAGGCCAATGCGCGCGAACTTATCGCGACGCACGTGGCGCCGGTGTGCGAGGACCTCGACTTTGAGGTGTTCACCGACGAGAAATGGTTCGAGTTTATCCTGGGCCAGCTCATCCAAAACAGCATTAAATACGCCCGCGAGGACGGAGCGAAGATTACGTTTTCGGGTGCGTTGTTGGATGAAGGCCTGGCGAGCGAGCGCATCGAGCTCACCGTTGCCGACAACGGTTGCGGCGTGAGCGCGGCCGATTTGCCGCGCGTGTTCGAGAAAGGCTTTACCGGCGACAACGGCCGCACCACCAAGCGCGCAACGGGTATCGGCCTCTACCTGGTGGCGCGTCTATGCTCCAAAATGGGCATCGACGTCACGGCGGCCTCGGAGCCCGGAGAAGGCTTCACCGTAACCTTCGCCTTTTCAACGAACAAGTTCCAATATTTCGAGTAGCTGCGCTCTTATTGTTTTTCTCTGGGCTATGTTCACGTTCGGGAACATAGCTGAAGCAACTGACGCAATGTTCCCGAACGTGAACATTGCTATGAGGCTCGATAGAATCCCCCAAACAAAACGTGCCGCCCCAACGGGGCGGCACGCCATCTTTTTATTCAGACAACTCGTTGAAGCAAGGCTGCGAAGGCCGCGGGGCCGGGAGGGGTTTCCTAAGGGCACATCCCGCAGCCGCAACGCGGCGAGGAGGTGCCCGTGGAAACCCCGCAGGCCCCGCGGCCGGTGGGAGCAACGCTACTTCACGACCAAAATGTCGCAGTCGGTATTGCGCAGCAGGAACGTCGAAATCGAGCCCAGTAGCGCGTACTTAATCGAGGACAGGCCGCGGGCGCCGCAGAGCACCAGATCGGGCTTGACCACGTCGAGCATCTCGTCCTTGAGCGTCTCGCGAATGCGACCGGTGCGAATCATGACCTCGACCTCGGGAATATCGGGATTGGCCTTGGCCTCCTCGAGCTGCTTGGCGATGGAGTTGTTAAAGGCCTCCTCCAGGCCGTTGACCAGGTCGACCGGATAGGAACCGGCGCTCTCGAGCGCCGTGGAGTCAATGACGTGGCCGATGATCAGCTTGGCGCCGTTGTTCGCGGCGACCTTGATGGCGCGTGCGAGCACAAAATCCTGCTGCTCAGTACCGTCGAGTGAAACAAATACCTTGGTGTAGCCCTCGTTCATGGTTTCCTCCTTGGTCTATCGCACGGGCGCGGGGCTCGTGCGTCGGGCGGGCGCGGGTGCGTTGACCGCCGGACACTTTACCTTGTTGCAGTTATACCCAAGGATTTCGGTTTGACCGCTCGCAATTCTGTGAACGGGCGAGTTTTTTGGTAAGGGTAGGCACGGTCGCGCCGCCAACGGTTGATAATGGGACATCGCCCGCATCGTCCGCAGAACATCTACCGGCGGGTGTCTAACGAGGGGGTCCCTTTGGATATCATCGAGCT
>CALGKS010000038.1 GCA_937930475.1 uncultured Collinsella sp.
GCTCGATGCCGAGCAAACGCTTCGCCAGGTTGGCCTGGGCGAGCGCCTGGGCAACTTTCCGGCGCAGCTTTCGGGCGGCGAGCAACAGCGCGTGTCCATTGCCCGCGCGCTGGCCAAGAATCCCAAGCTGCTCCTGTGCGACGAGCCCACGGGCGCACTCGACTACAAAACCGGCAAGCAGATCCTGCAGCTGCTGCAGGACACCTGTCGCAAGCAGGGCATTACGGTCATCATCATCACGCACAACTCCGCGCTCGCACCTATGGCCGATCGCCTGATCCGCTTTAAGAGCGGTCGCGTAGAAAACGAGACGGTCCAGCAAAATCCCGTGCCTATCGAGACAATCGAGTGGTAGCGCCCATGAATCAGGACCGCCAAAACAGCCTACGCCGCGACGCGCAGAACACGGAGCGCGAGCAGGATTTTACGACCTACCGCACTGCCCAAAGCTCAAACGACATGTTGCCGACGGTTTTTCGCCGCGGCATCTACTGCACAATCCGCGGCAGTCTTAAGCGCTTCTTGTCTATCGTGGTCATCACCGCGCTCGGCGTGAGCGTGATGTGCGGTCTTAAGGCGGGCTGCGAGGACCTACGCGATTCGGTCGACGCTTATTTTGACCAGCAGAATGTCTATGACATTAACGTGCAGTCGACCTATGGCCTTACGCGCGACGATCTTGCGGCTATCCAAGAGGTCGATGGCGTCGAGACGGCCGAGGGCATCTATACCGAGACCGCCTATACCGCCGTGGGTACGACGCGCGAGCGCGTGGTCGTGCAAAGTCTCTCCAAGGAGAACATCGATCAGCCAGTGCTCGTGAACGGCGATTTGCCCGAGGGCGCCGATGAGGTCGCGGTGACTTCGAAGTTCCTGAAGGCTTCGGGCAAAAAGCTCGGCGATACGGTGAGTTTTGCCGCCAATGATGCGAGCTCGTCGAACCAAAGCGCCAAGGATCAGTTTGCCGCGGGCGAGTACACCATCACGGCAGAGGTTCTCGATCCCACCGACGTGAGCTCCGACTCGACGGTCAACGCCTTCCGTGCCGCCTCGGCCGCGGACTATAAGTTCTATGTGAGTGAGGATGCCGCGACATCTTCTTCCTACTCCGCGGTCCACGTGGTCGTCGAGGGAGTCAAGAGCCTCAACTCCTATTCGGATGCCTACACGACAAAGATCAACGAGGTCAAAGGCAATATCGAGAAGATCCGCGAGGAGCGTGAGAAGGTGCGCGTCCAGGAGTTGACGGTTGACACGCCGACAAGCTTGGATACGGCCGAGCGTCAGGCCGCCATGCTCTTTGGGATCGAGCAGGACAACATCAATCGCATGGCCGAGGGCAGCGACGAGCGTGCGCAGGCGCAAGCCGACCTGGACCAGCGCCGCGCCGCCGCCGACCAGCAGTTTGCCGATGCCCGCGCCGAGCTCTCTGACCTAGGCGAATGCACCTGGTACATCCAGGACCGCGGCAATATCGCAAGCTACTCGAGCGTCGAGAGCGATAGTTCTTCGATCGAGGCCATCGCCACGGTGTTCCCGTTCATCTTCTTTATCGTCGCCGTGCTTATCAGCCTCACCACCGCCACCCGCATGGTCGAGGAGGAGCGCACACTAATTGGCCTGTACAAGGCGCTCGGCTATTCACGCGGGCGTATCCTGTCCAAATATGTGGACTACTCGCTGTGGGCGTGTCTGATCGGTGGCGTGCTCGGCAATATCATCGGATTTGTGGGTCTGCCGCTGTTCTTGTTTACGGTGTTCGACGACATGTACTCGCTGCCCCAGATGCTACTTTCGTACGACATCGTGTCCTCGATCGTTTCGGTGGCGCTGTTTGCCGTGGGCGTGGTGGGAGCCACGATTATCGCCTGCCGCCACGAGATGGCCGAGACCCCTGCCTCGCTCATGCGCCCCAAGGCTCCGCGCGCCGGTTCGCGCATTCTGCTCGAGCGCATCGGCTTTATCTGGCACCGCATGGGCTTTTTGAACAAGGTCGCTGCACGCAACCTGTTCCGCTACAAAAAGCGCGCCTTTATGACCATCTTTGGCATTGCGGGATGCACGGCGCTCGTGATCTGCGGTATGGGTATCCGCGATACGTCGGTCGCGCTGTCGCCCAAGCAGTACGGGCACATCACGCGCTACGACTTGCTGGCGGTCGCCAACCCCGACGATTTTTCGCAGACGTGCGCAGCACTGGATGAACGCAGTGCAGCCAAGGATTCCAACGTGACCGTGACTTCGACGCTGCCAATTATGACAGACAACGTCACCTTTACATTTGGCGGTAAGAGCGAGACCGTGCAGCTCATCGTGATTCCCGACGACCGCACGGGTGACTTGGGCGATTACGTGCGCCTGGAGGATGAGTCCAAAGAACCGCTCGCCCTGCGTGACGGGGATGTGTATTTGAGCAAGAGCTCTCAGCTGGTGCTGGGGATCAAGCCGGGTGACACGGCTCACGTCCAGGATTCGTCGCTCAATGTTGCCAAGGTCAAAGTCAGCGACATCTCGCTCAACTATCTGGGCAATACGCTTTACATGACGCAGGGCACCTATGAGCGCGCGTTCGGTCGAAGCGCGCGCCTTAACGGCATCCTTGCGCTGCTTAAGGGTTCGTCGGCCGATCAGATTGCGTTTACCGACCGTCTTAAGAGCGATGGTTGGATTACGCTGTCGAGTACCGCCGAGCATTGGGAAAACTATGAGGCAAACTTTACGATTATCAATTCGGTCGTGGTGCTTGTGACCTTTATGGCGGCGTGCCTGTCGTTTGTGGTGGTATTTACATTGTCTAACACTAACATCTCGGAGCGCGAACGCGAGCTGGCGACCATCAAGGTGCTGGGCTTCCGTCGTGGCGAGGTGCACCATTACGTCAACAAGGAGACGTTGATTCTTACGGCGATCGGAGCCGCGCTGGGCGTACCGCTGGGCGGTGCGCTGGCCGAGAGCTTTACGTACATCTTGCAGATGCCGTCATTGTACTTTGACGTTGAGGTCGAGCCGCTGAGCTACGTGCTCGCCGTGGTGCTTTCCTTTGGCTTTACGTTTATCGTCAACCTCGCCACCAACCGTACCCTCAACAAGATTGACATGGTCGGTGCCCTCAAGAGTGCCGAGTAACCTGCCAAAAAGGGACAGGTTTATTTTGGCAGGTTTTATCTGGGCAAACGCCGGGCACCTACGAGCGACCCGGCGTTTGTTGCTTTGCTATCTTTTGCCCGCAGGCGTGGATGAGAGGCTCTCTTTAGCCTTCGAGATTGAGCTTGAATGGGTCGTATGTCATAAAATGGGCCTATCTATTACGTTTGCTACCACACCCTCGACCATGACAAAGATTATGAAATTAAAACCGCAGGTAGAGGGCTTGCCAATTATCGGAAAAGGCGGGTATGGTCGGCCCTCTCGAGTTAAACGTAGTAAATGGGCCCTTTTCTTGGTGTGCGGTCAGTTCAATGCTAATCTCCGTGCCGGAACTGACCCAGTTGTTTGTAAGTTGCGGTGATATAGGGACTGTTTGGCGCTTTGGAGCCTCAAAACAGTCCCTATATCACCGCAACTTGAAAGGGGCGGGCGGTGTCGGATGAGTGGCGCTGGCTGGTTGGGGCGGTTTAGGCCTGCTTGCGGCACTTCCATTGTTTGCGACACCAGCGCATGAGCGCCTTTACGATGGGAGTCGTGATGAGGATGATCCATGCGGGATGGGGCTGTCCCAAACAGAGCCACATGTAGAGGAACCAAGCGATGGCGGCTGCCGGGTAGATGACCTCGATCAGCTTAGACAGGTGGCGTCGATCGATGAAGTCACCAATCGCGTAGTAGACGGGAACCAAAAAGACGAGGAAGAGCCCCATGCCCCATGTGCCGTAGACAATGCCAAGCACCAGATAGGCAAGAGTGACAAGTGCGGGGAAGGGGAATTTGTTCCATGCACGTCCGACCTTGGTGTGGAAATGCCTACCATGATGGTCGAGCTTGTCGTGTGCTTCCTTCCAGCTGGAAAACGTCTCGCCATCGATGGTGACGGTGCCGTCGTCATTGGTACGCATGCTATGTCCATCGTCCTCAAGCGTATCGATATGCACGCCGCCCGGCCCCACATGCACCTCTTCGCCCCTGCGCTCGTTGGTCACATGGATGCCGCTCCAGCCAACATGGACTTCCTCGCCTTTATTGGGATCAATGACGTGGATACCGCGCGCGAGGGAAATATCGACAAGTGGTTTGTCGCCGCAATCGGCGTGCTCGGCAGAATCCTCAGCCTCATCTGAAGCTTTGGTGCCGGCGTTGCTGTCCTGTGCCTCATCATCAGCCCGCGAGCCATGAGTGCTATCCACCGCCTCCCCATATAGCAGCTCATCCAGCGACACGCCATACAGCGAGGCGAGCGCAATAAGGTTATCGGTATCGGGTGAGGACTCGCTGCGCTCCCATTTACTAACAGCCTGGCGGCTTACGCCCAGCTGGGCAGCAAGCGCCTCCTGAGAAAGCCCGGCAGCCTTGCGGCGGTCAACGAGCCGCTGTGCCATTGCAAGATCCATAGCAGTTCCTTTCATGTAGTGACCGTAATCGAATGAGCCGAGTATGCCGAGAACAACCGGTAGCGACCACCATTTCTAGTTAGAATCTGC
>CALGKS010000039.1 GCA_937930475.1 uncultured Collinsella sp.
AAGAGTGCCCTGTTCATGGCGCGCACGACGCGCTTCCACGAGTTTGCCCGCAGCTTGACGACCACCCTGGGTGTCGAGGTGAGCCTGGCAACCCCCGATTCGCCGACTGCGGCGCACGACTTTGACCTGCTGATCCTCGATTCCGACGGCATCCGCAGCGACCGCATCGATCAGATTGCCAAGTGGCTCGACGATCGCGGCGGCGTTCCCATGCTGGTGATCGTCGACGACGAGGCGCTCGGCACCCTGCGCCTGCCGAATCACGCGCATGCCGACTTCGTATGCCCCGCGGCGACGCCCAATGAGCTCAAGGCTCGTGCGCAGCGCCTCATGGGCGAGGAGGAGACCGTCACCGCTGATGACGTGCTCAACATCGACAACCTCGAGATTAACCTGGCTACCTACCAGGTGACGCTCGACGATGAGCCCATCGATCTGACGCTGATGGAGTACTCGCTGCTGAGCTTTTTGGCGACGCATCCCAACCGCGCTTACAGCCGCGAAGTGCTGCTGCACCGCGTGTGGGGCTTTGAGTACTGCGGCGGCACGCGCACCGTCGACGTGCACATCCGACGCATCCGCTCCAAGGTGGGCCCGCAGATCGCGGCGCACATCACCACCGTCCGCGGCGTGGGCTACCTGTTTAAGGACTAGATTTCCGCCACAAAGGGGACAGGCACCTTTGTGGCGGTTTTGCCGCAGGTGCGGGTGTCTTTCGGGTTTGCAACAGAACTTAAGCCTTCCTAAAAGATTGCGTTCTCATACACGCGCGCCCGCATATTGGGGTACAACTCAACGTGAACAATGATGGCCCGCCACATGTTTGGCGGGCCTTTGGTTATTAGACGAAAGGATCGCAGCTATGAGCGAGTACGATTCCCAGCGTCCCCAGGATGCGGGCAACGCCGGCGAGACCCAGCAGCAGCCGCGCGTGCAGGTGGAGTCGACGCCTGCCGGTGGCAACAACATTCCCTATGTGCAGGCCTACGACACGCAGACCGGCCAGCCGCTGGGTGGTCAACAGGTCGTGAACAAGCACACGGTGGTCAAGACCAAGACCAAAAAGCTGCCGATCTTTATTACGGCACTCGCCGGCTGTGCCTGCGGCGCCCTACTGGTTATCGCGCTCATTATGAGTGGCACGCTCAACATTGGCGGCGGAAAGAATGCCGTGACGGCGGGCGCTTCGGGTTCGTCGACGCAAAAGATCACCATCGACTCCGAGGACACCACGCTGGCCGAGGCCGTCTCTGCCAAGGCCCTGCCCTCCGTCGTTTCCATCACCGCCACTTCGAGCGGCAGCCAAGGCAGCTCGCTTTCGCAGTCTGCCGACGAGTCGGATAGCTCGGGTAGCGTTGGCTCGGGCGTGGTGCTCGATACCGAGGGCCACATTCTCACCAACAACCACGTGGTCGACGGCTATGACCAGTACGTGGTGACCATGGACGACGGTACCACCTACGAGGCCGAGTTCGTGGGTAACGATGCCTCGAGCGACCTGGCCGTCATTAAGCTCAAGGACGCCGACGCCTCCAAGCTCACGCCGATCGAGATCGGTGACTCCTCCAAGCTCAACGTGGGCGAGTGGGTTATGGCGATCGGCTCGCCGTTCGGCAACGAGCAGTCTGTCTCCACGGGTATCGTCTCGGCGCTCTATCGCTCCACGGCCATGAGCTCTACCAGCGGCAACACCATTTATGCCAACATGATTCAGACCGATGCCGCCATCAACCCGGGCAACTCCGGCGGCGCACTTGTCAACGACAACGGCGAGCTCGTGGGTATCAACTCGCTCATCGAGAGCTACTCGGGCTCCAGCTCGGGCGTGGGCTTTGCCATTCCGGTCAACTATGCCAAGAACATCGCCGACCAGATCATCGACGGCAAGACGCCGGTTCATCCGTACCTGGGCGCCACGCTCTCGAGCGTCAACGCGCTCAACGCCCGCACCAACAAGCTGAGCACCGATAGCGGCGCGTATGTGGCGAGCGTCGTCGAGGACGGTCCTGCAGCCAAGGCCGGTATCCAGGAGGGCGACGTCATCACCAAGCTGGGCGATGACGAGATCACGAGTGCCGATGGCCTGATCATCGCACTGCGCAGCCACGAGGTGGGTGAGAAGGTCGAGATAACGCTCATGCGCGGCAAGGACGAGAAGAAGGTCACCGTCGAGCTGGGCTCCGACGAGGAGCTGCAGAACCAACAGCAGGACGACAGCTCGACCGACACCGGCAACGGCGGCATCACCGACGAGCAGCTGCGCCAGTACCTGGAGGAGCTGCTGGGCCAGCAGGGCCAGGGCCAAGGCTACGGCCAGGGCCACTAACGAGCTGCTTCGCACATACCAATGCCAGAGGGGCTGTCCCACCAAGCGCGGGACAGCCCTTCTTTTCATAATGGTCCCCCAGGGACGGAGTAAAACGGATCATTTTGAGCTGGCGTGGTGGCTCGCCCCGGTCTGGCGGCTGCCGATTCGGTGCGGTTTGAAAGGGCTATTCGGCCCCATCGCGACCGGTGGTACTCTTGTATCCGTTTGAAATCGAGCGAAGGAGTGCCGCTATGGAGCAATCGAGCCTGTTTGGTGACGGCGTGGACATCGATACCGAAACGCCCACGACTGCGGAAGCCACCGCACCGACCGATGCCCGCGCCAAAGCGGCGGCGCGCGCGGCCGAGCTGCGCCACGAGCTCGATTACCATGCCTACCGCTACTACATGCTCGATGCGCCCGAGATTACGGACGCCACCTTCGACAAAATGCTCGTTGAGCTACAGGAAATCGAGGCGGCCTACCCCGACCTTGTGACGCCCGACAGCTATACCCAGCGCGTGGGCGGCTATGTGAGCGAACAGTTTACGCCGGTCACGCACATGGCGCGCATGTATTCCATGGACGACGCCATGGATCTGGATGAGCTCGACGCATGGCTCCAGCGCACCGAGGATGCACTCGGTGCCGGCAGCGTCACCTATACCTGCGAGCTCAAGATCGATGGCTTGGGCGTGGCGCTTACCTACCAGAATGGCACCTTCGTGCGCGCGGCTACGCGCGGTGACGGCACCACGGGCGAGGATGTGTCACTCAACGTGCGCACCATCAAGGACGTGCCCATGCACCTGTCCGAGCCGGCACTCGTCCACATGGGCGCCGACCGCGAGCGCACCATTGAGGTGCGCGGCGAGGTCTACATGCCCAAGGGCAGCTTTGTGCGCCTGAACGACGAGGCCGATGCCGAGGGCCGCGATCCCTTCGCCAACCCGCGCAACGCCGCCGCCGGATCCTTGCGCCAAAAGGATCCCAAGGTCACGGCGCGTCGCGACTTGGCTACCTTTATCTACGCCATTGCCGATACCGATCCGCTGCACGTCCATAGCCAGCGCGAGTTCCTCGACTGGCTGCGCAGCGCCGGCTTTAGCGTCAACCCCAACGTGGCCCGCTGCGCCACGCCGGCCGAGGTTCACGAGTTCTGCGCCCAGGCGCTCGAGCATCGCGGTGACCTGGACTACGACATCGACGGCGTGGTCGTAAAGGTCGACAGCTTTCAACAGCAGCTCGACCTGGGCTTTACCGCCCGCGCGCCGCGCTGGGCCATCGCCTTTAAGTTCCCGCCCGAGGAAAAGCAGACCATCTTGCGCGAGATTCGCATCCAGGTGGGCCGCACCGGCGTGCTCACGCCGGTCGCGGAGTTCGACCCGGTGACGGTCGCCGGCTCCACCATCGCTCGCGCCACGCTGCACAACATTGACGAAATCCGCCGCAAGAACGTGCGCGAGGGCGACACCATCATCGTGCACAAGGCGGGTGACGTGATTCCCGAGGTCGTGGGTCCAGTGCTCGACAAGCGCCCGGCCGATTCGGTCGACTGGCACATGCCCGAGGTCTGTCCCGTGTGCGGCAGCCCGGTCGTGCACGAGGACGGCGAGGTCGCTTACCGCTGCGTCTCCATCGACTGCTCCGCGCAGCTCAAGGAGCGCCTGCTCCACTGGGTGAGCCGCGGCTGCATGGATGTTGACGGCCTGGGCGACGAGATCGTCGACAAGATGATCGCCGCCGGTCTGATCCACGATGTCGCGGATTTCTACAAGCTTACGGTCGATGACATCGCCGGCTTGGACACGGGCCGCGTGTATGCCGGCTCCAACAGCAAAAAGGGCGTTAAGAAGGGCGATCCCATTCCGGTTGGTCTCAAGACGGCCGAGAAGATCATCGCCGAGCTCAACAAGTCCAAGAACCAACCGCTCGGCCGCGTGCTGTTTGCCCTGGGTATTCGCCATGTTGGCAAGAGCGTGGGCGAGGTTATTGCCGAGCGATTCCTGTCGATCGACAAACTTGTCCTGGCGAGCGAGGAAGACATCGCCGAGTGCGAGGGCATCGGCCCCAAGATCGCGGCGAGTGTCAAGCAATTCCTGGCCGTGCCCGAGAACCTCGCCGTGCTGGACCGCCTGCGCCAGGCGGGCCTGTCGCTCGAGGTCGACCTGGGCGCCGCCCATGCGCAGGCCGCGGCCGATGCCGGTGTGGCAGGCGAGCTTGCCGACGCGCAGCCGCTCGCGGGCCTGACGTTTGTGCTGACGGGCACGCTCGTCAACCGTACGCGCGACGAGGCGGGCGCGGCGCTCAAGGTGCTCGGTGCCAAGGTCTCGGGC
>CALGKS010000040.1 GCA_937930475.1 uncultured Collinsella sp.
TCCAGGAGACGGTGACCTCCCCGTCGCCGGTCGCCTCGGCGGAGGCCTCGGGGGCCCTGGGGTCCGACGGGCGGCACGCCACCAGGTCGGCGTCGGAGAAGGGCGACCAGGACGATCCGTTCCAGGCCTGGACCAGGAACTTGTAGGACGTGCCGTTGGACAGGCCCTTCACGGTGTAGGACTCCTTGGCGCAGTCGAGCGTATAGGTCTTGTAGCCGGACCCCTGGCGGACGGCGACCGCGTAGCGGGTCGCGCCGGGCACGTGGCCCCAGGAGAGCTCGACCGACCCGTCGCCGGCCTTAGCCTCGACCCTGGGCCTGACGGTGCCCGACGGCGCGGCGGAGCACAGGTAGCCGTCGGCGGTCGACGACCAGGACCCGTCGACCCGGGCCTGGACCAGGAAGCGGTGGGTCACGCCGTTGGCGAGGTCGGAGACCCTGAAGGAGGTGCCCTTCTCGTCGAGCGTGTAGGTCCTGTAGGAGCCGCCGGGCATCTTCTCGGCGACGGCGTAGCGCTCGGCGCCGGCGACCGCCTTCCAGGAGACGGTGACCTCCCCGTCGCCGGTCGCCTCGGCGGAGGCCTCGGGGGCAGGCACAAGCTTACAGGTTAAATAATCATCAGGCGAATAAGAATTCCACCTTCCGTTGACATACGCTTGAACAAGAAAAGAGTAAGTAGATCCGTTCTCGAGCCCGTCAATTTCGAAAGAAGTGCCGGTGCAGTCGAGAGTGTAAGTACTAAAAGTACCGTCATCGTTACACTTTGCAATTGCATACTTAGTTGCATTGGGGACTGAATCCCAGCTCAACTTAATTTTGCCATCCCGCATCTCGGAAACAACCGGATCAGGCTTAGCCTCCTTTGAAAGGCCGAACTGGTCTGCGATAGCCAAAGCATCAGCCTGACCCATTCTTTTCAGATAGAACGGATTCGCCAAAAGTCCGGCATCATATACGTTATCAATAAACCCATGCTCGACCAATACTGCCGGAATGCCATACTGGCGGCAGTTTCTAATGACAGCAAGGCTGTCTGCATTGCTACCATCCGGGTAATACAATTGTTTACCGTTTAAATCGTAATAATCATTTTTTGTGCCACGGCTAACAAGACCAACAGATGCAAGCCTGTTCAAAACATCTTGACCCAGAGACTCTCCGAGTTCATTAAATGAAGAATACCAGCTAGCTTGTCTCGGAATCCATATTTCCGCTCCAGTACCGCCACCTGAATTGATGTGAAAACTCATGAATAGAGACGCATTATTGTCTCTTGCAATTTGAGCACGAGCGAGAAGCTCATTAGAAGTATTTGCGACACCAGTTACTGACGTATCGGAATCTCTCGTCATAATGACACTCACGCCGGCGTATTGCTTTAGTTCGTCACGGCAATATTGTGCGATTTTCAGCGTAAGGTTTTTCTCTAGTAGACCATTGCCAACAGCACCAGAATCCCAGCCACCATGGCCGGCATCCAAAACGAAAACCCTGTTGCGCGTACGCATGGAACTGTTAGAGGCGTCATATACAGCGGATTCAAGAGAATCAAATGAAGCACCTGAATCATTGGTATATGTAGAGCTAAGCCCGCTATTGAGCTCGTCATCAGATAGCATCCGATACGAAGCAGCGCTATTACCGACAGAGAACACCTGGCCTGAAACTTCATCAGAAAAACGCTCTATCAGGCCAGAGGCATACTCTACTTTCGACAACGAAAACGCTCCAGCGCTGCTGATAGTCGACGAAAAAAGATAGGTATCATCGGCACTAGCAGAAACGGCAAATCGGACTAGCTCATCAGAGTCATCGTTAACGCAATATAGCGCCACGGGTTCATCGCTCTGTTCCTTATCAAAGCCTAAAGCAACCCTTTGAATTGCCCCTACCTCGACATGGTCGCTCTCAACATAGACGAAGGATAGACCACTAACCACAGTGTCATCAGCAAACACATTGTTGGGAAAGACAAGCAACGACAACGCGAATATAAAAGCAGTGAACATGAGCACCGAACGGCATTTAATACTCTTAGACATGAACAGTCCTTAAAAGGGAAAGGCGGCTAAAAGCCGCCTGGTAATTAAAATTGAGTGGCGTAATAAGAAAGAACGGCGTCGACGACCTGTTGCCTATCGGCCTCGCTTAAGCCGTAGTACATGGGCAGCCTAACAAGCCTGTTGCTTTCAGAAGTAGTAAACCTATCTTCCCCATCGAAACGACCAAACATCTTACCCGCCGGAGCATCATGCAAAGGAATGTAATGAAAGACCGCTTGAACACCATGCTCTTTAAGATAGGCAATGAGGCTGCCGCGATCCTGAAGGTCTTTACACTTAATGTAAAACATGTGTGCGTTATGCTCACAGCCCTCAGGAATATAAGGAAGCTCAATCTTGCCGGCATCCGCAAGCGGCTTCAGAGACTCATTATAAAAATGCCAAGTCGAAAGTCGGTTCTCATTAATTTCGTCAGCATGCTCTAACTGGGCCCAAAGATAAGCCGCGTTCATATCAGAGGGCAAGTAGCTGGATCCACGATCTACCCACGTGTATTTATCAACCTGACCCCTGAAAAAGCGCTGACGATTAGTGCCCTTTTCACGAATTATCTCCGCTCGATCGCAATAACGCGAATCATTAATCGAAAGCGCGCCACCTTCACCCATTGAATAGTTCTTAGTTTCGTGGAAACTATAGCAACCAAAATGACCAATGGTTCCGAGGGCCTTGCCCTTATACGTACTCAGAACACCCTGAGCCGCATCCTCTACGACAAGCAACTTGTTGCGATCGGCGATGTCCATAATTCGATCCATGTCACACGCGACACCGGCATAATGCACGGGGACAATTACCTTGGTTTTCTCCGTTATTGCCCTTTCGATGGCATCAGGATCAATATTCATCGTTCCAGGACAGACGTCGACGAACACCAAGGTTGCGCCAACCATTTGAAACGCCGTAGCAGTGGAAGAAAAAGTGAAGCTCGGCAAAATGACCTCATCGCCAGGATGTAGATCACAAAGAATCGCAGCAAGCTCAAGTGCGCTTGTTCCACTAGTAGTTAGTAAGATTTTCTCGGAATCAAAGCGCTCCTCAAGCCACTTACTACACTTCTTGGTAAAGGGACCATCACCGCAAATCTTATGATTTACAGCACACGCTTCACGAACGTATTCCATTTCGGTGCCAACATACGGAGGAATATTAAAGCAAATCATATAGCAGCTCCAAATGAATAGATAGAAATTCCAAGCAGAATAAGAAGCAGTGAAGCCCATTTCCGCGGAGACATTTTCTCATGAAAAATAGTAATTCCGAATAATGTCACATATATATAGCTCGTTGCCTCTAAAAGTGGTCCCATTGAGAGAGGAATTCCTTTGTAAGCAAATATCGATAGAAATGTCGTGCAGACAAACAGAGCATATGCGCTAATTACTAGAGGATTTAGATACTCTCCCACCTTGCTGTCATAGGTCTTAAGAGCGGCCTTCTTTAACATAACTTGAGATATGGCGCTAATAAAAACACCGAGGAGCAGTAGCAATGCGTATCGAAAATCCACAGTATCACCCCTCCTAAACAGCTTCGGAATCTGAAAAGGCAAACAAAGCAACACCGATTAACACAATAATGCCTCCGGCAACTTGGAGAAAGCCAAGCTGCTCCTTAAAGACAATTACACCCCACACCATGCCCCATACAACTGTAACGGCGCGATTGGCGTAGGCTGTCGTTAATGGCAGTCGTTTAATAATTTGTTGCCAACAAATAGCATAAATGCCAAGCAGCATGATAATTCCGGCATAGCAGACACAAAAACCGAAAGATAGAAAAGGGTAGCCCGCCGCAAACTTACTTAAGATACCGCTACAGGAATACAGAACCAGTAGCAGGTGAAGCGCTAAGAAAACACGCCCATTTTTCAATTTCTATACGCCTCGCTTCGGCAAGTACTTTTCCAAATTGTCGATCGAATCTGAAGTCAGGATATAGAAGCCGTATCTGCTGCCGCTATCGACAATTTCATGCTCCATGTCATTGTCCACAGAACTTCGCTCGACCCTCACAGACCTATCGCATTCTGCTTGTCGAAGCATCGCTAAGTCTTCGCCATCAAAAATAAATCGAATCATGGCGCATTCAGGATGCTCAGAGACACTCAAGTCGGGCTCATGCCCGGTGGCAACAGAAATAACTGCACCCAAGAAATCAAAGCCCGTTGAAAGCTCTACGAGATCGCTACCAATGCAGTCGCCACCCATACGGCTACCAATTTCAACAATACGAATATCCTCATTCTCATTAACCAAAATCTCCGAATGAGAAGCGCCGTATTCAACTCCCAGCGAATCCAACGCGTGAGAAACAACTTGGATAATTCTAGTACGCAAAGAATCAGAAACGGGAGCCGGCTGAAGGTGACCGGTCTCAATAAAATGCGGCGATCCAGTTGTAAACTTTCTCGTCAATGCAAGAAAATGATGTTCGCCCTTCCAGGAAATGAACTCAACGCTATATTCAATGCCAGTAAAAAACTCTTCAACGACACATGCCTTTGAAAACGAGACATCGATTGCGGAACGTACGGCATCCTCGAGCCCTTCAGAAGACTGAAGCTTGGTGATGCAACGGCTGCCAGACCTGTCAACAGGCTTAACAATTATTGGATAATTCAGGTCAAGAATATCGACATCAGACACATCAGTTACCTGATAGCTCTTGGGAGAGGGGTCTCCGTTCTTGAAAAATGCCTCACGCATTAAATGCTTATTCGTTGACGCCTTAATACACTCTAGAGAATTAGCACACAGGTCAAGTTTATCAGCGACTTTAGACACAGTTATATTACCGAGGTCTGTACCGATAGAACAAATTCCGTCAACGCCGATCGATCTGCATTTCTCAGCAATTTGATCAATTTCGGTAATACTAATTGGATAGAAATAGTCAGCAGTTCGCTCGCCAATATCGCCGCATTCCCATGCGAAGACATGCGTTTCAAAGCCAAGTTGTTTGGCCTTAAGAATCAATGGATTTTGGAAATCAGACGCACCGATAATAGCGAGCTTTTTCGACATCTTTACTTCTCCCAATTGGCCGAAGAATTCTTTTCAAGATCATTCCAGCGGCCGCTTTCCATCTCAGCCTTATAATCAAGCATCATCGAATAATAGTCTCTATAAGCTGGAACAAAGCCAAAATCACGCTCAGCCTTACCCATATCGAACAAAAAAGAAGGGGTATTGTTCTTGAGCTCCGGCCTGTAAACGATTTTCGATTTAGAGCTATCGCCAAATACCTCGATGACCGCACGAGCCTGATCTTCAAGCTCCAAAGGAACCCCGCTTGTCATGTTATAAAGCCCATGCGTTGAATCGCTTTCCAAAGCCATTCGATATGCTCGAGCAACATCCTTCACATAGATAATGTCTCTTGAGATATGAGGGTCTCCCCATATCTCAAGGTTCTGTCCGGACGCGGCCTTTTCGATCCAGACTTGGATAGCAGACTTGTACGGCTTACCATCAACTAAGATTGTGCCATGAGGTCCAACGCCGTAAACAGGAGGAAAACGGAACACAGCCCCCTGAAGACCATGTTGCTGCGAATAATACTCAATCAAATCGTTGGCAGCATTCTTCGTGATGGTATAGACAGCGTGGTCACCCGTAAAGGAGAAATTCCTGGGCTCATCCTCAGTAATGGCATAGCCCTTTCTCCATGCCCCAGAAACATCACCGTAAGTAGTGGCGGAAATTATCTTCTTGATGCCATTCGTCCTGCAATACTCGAGCACGTTCACTGTGCCCATAGTATTCACCCTAACGTAATCGATGGCATTCTCTTCGTTAACCAAATCAGCAGTTGCATTGGCAGGAAGCAAACCAGCTAGAAGAATTACGCCCTCAACGTTATCTGCAGGGAGTTTAGAAAAATCTTCAGGCTTAGTAATATCAAGACTAATAAACTCGGCACCCATGTCTTTAAGGAAAGGACGTAGTCGTTCATTCCTACCGGTAGCAATAACTTGTTTGCCTGATTTGACAAGCTCGTCAACGGTATACATACCGATAAAACTAGTTGCCCCAATAACAATTACCATAGCTTACTCATTCTTTCCATTGCACTCTTTTTCAATCACATACAGAGGTCTATTTTTAACCTCAGTAAAAATATTGCCGACGTACAGTCCAACGATTCCAATTGCAGACAAAATGAGCCCACCCATAAAAAAGATGGAACAAAGAAGGCTAGTCCATCCAACTTGAATTCCCGGAACACAGATTTTCTGAACTATCGCTGCAATTAGAACGAGCAAGGCAACGAAGGACATTGCAAAGCCAACGTTAACCGCAAATTTCAAAGGCTTATTAGACTGGGCGGTAATAAGCTCAAACGCCATATTAAGCTTTTTCCTAAAACCATAGGAAGACTCACCCGCAAAGCGTTCATCGCCAACTATCTCTATCGCAGTTTGCCTAAACCCAAGCCACTTAATAAACATAGTGTATCCACGGTTATGTTCACGCATTGAACAATACTGAGAAATTACCGCGCGACGAGCAATACTGAAGTTGCAAAGTGAAGGATCATAACTGCCGTCAGTAAAATACTCATACACTTTATAAAAAGCTCGAGACAACGCCATGGTCAAAGCGCTATCTTTTCGTTCAACCCTTTTTGCAAAGACGACATCGAAGCCCTCCAGAGCTTTATTATAAAGTTGAGGAATGGCCTCCGGCCTATCCTGGAGGTCGCAATCCATTACGACAACCCAATCACCATGGCAACAATCAAGACCTGCAGTGATTGCACGAATTTGGCCAAAATTACGAGCAAGCTTGATTCCATACACACGTTCATCAGCGTCGCATATCGACTGCACAACAGACCACGAATCATATGGATCGTGGTCGTCCACAAGAACGAGTTCGAAAGACGCCTCCATCTTTTCAAAAACATCGACGATTCGCTTATGCAGTTCGGGCAGTGCCTCTTTACAACCATAAACTGGAATTACAACAGAGAAATCCATAACTAGCCTTAGATTGAGTTTAATAACTTACTCATGATGCATTCGATTAAGCGAGCCGTCAAATCATAGCGAAGGCAATCATCAAACGAACGCCGGACCTATTTGATGAGCACACACTGCTGACGAACCTCGCTTTTATTAGCGTTATTAAAACAAGGGCCAATCAGGTTGCCAGGCAAAATTTGGTGCCACATCTTATTGTCATGGGAGTTATCTCCCCAGAAAAATCCAATATGGCAATCGATAGAACCATCTGTTTTAAAGAAAATTACATCGCCCTTCTTAGCCAAACCGCTATTCAACATATCGGCAACTGTATTGAAGTGATAAACCTTACAGCCAGAGTCGATTGCATAACCATACCAGCGCCACGCATTGATATAGCCGCCGCCGCCGGGCCCCGCACCCCACGGAGAATGGTTGTTATCGGCTGCGACTGCATCAACGTTTACGCCAAGTGATCTAAATACATGAGCAACAAAGCCAGTGCAGTTCATACCGGTGTAGCCCCCAGGCCCTGGAGCGCCGTTAGGATACAAGCATGTCTGATAAGAAAAGCCGCTTGAATATCGAGTACCAAGATAATAGCCATTGTATTGATGACTCGTCAGCCAATTAACAACGGTTAGGCGCGGAATACCAAATACGGTGTCATTCGTGCCCGTCGGCTTTACACTAACCAGATCGTCTTCATCAAAAGGCGACCATACGCCATCGAGATAAGCCTGAACGACAAACTGATAGGTCTGTCCACCGTTTAGTCCTTCAACTCTATACGAATTGCCAGTACAGTTGTATGTATAAGTTTTATAGCCACTATTCGTCTTTACCGCAATAGCATAACGCGTGGCGCCTGACACCTTGCTCCAAGATAGATTTGCGCAAAGATCCCCAGCTTTACCAGTTACACGAGGAGTAATTACACCATGTGGAACTGCGTCCACGAGCAGCGCATCACCGCAAGCAGACCAGGCCCCATCTACGTAAGATTGCACAAGAAACCTGTGATTGCGCCCATTCGTAAGGTCGGAAACCGTATAGCTAGTGCTCAAACAATTAGTCGTGAACGTTACATATAAGCCATTCTTATACTCTGCAATCGCGTATCGCGTTGCATTGGGAACAAAGTCCCAAGTAAGCTGTATTTTTCCATCGCCAGGACAAGTAGCCTTAACATTTTGAGGGGAGCGAACGTCCTCAAGAACGGCTTCACATAAATATGCGTCCGAGGAAGAGCTCCACCTTCCATTTACAAATGCTTGCACAAGGAAACGATAAGTATTACCTGGATTCAAGCCGGAAACCAGATACGAGGGCTCTTTGACATCAAGAGAATACGTCTTGTAGCTATTTCCAGTCTTAAGAGCAACCGCGTACCTCTCTGCTCCAGGAATCTGATTCCACGAAAGAACGCAGGAGGTCGCCGTGGCTTTCTCTAGATGAGGCTTCGGAGCATTAGGATCTTCGGGAATAGCGGTAACAAAGTCCTTGCTCCCAAAAGGAGACCAACGACCATCAATATTAGCCTGAACAATAAATGAATACTTCTGGCCATTGGTAAGACCGTCCACGGTGAACTCGGTATTACGACAGTCGTAGGTGACGGTCTTGTATCCGTTTCTAGTTTTATACGCAATTGCATAGCGCGATGCACCGGCAACTGGGCCCCATTTAAGTCTCACCGACCCATCGCCAACACCGGTAATACTAACCTTGGGTGAAGTAAGAGAATAAGGCATACAGGTGATGAAGTCAGTATCCTCAAGAGCTGATAAACGATTGTAAATCTTCGCCCTTACATAGAACGAATATTCTTCACCGTTTTTCAATCCCTTAATTTCAAGGCTAGTTTGATTAGATTTCAATCTATATGACTTACCGTTCGAACATGAAACAACATATTGATTTGCTCCGGGCACGCGGCCCCACGACAGCTCGACGCTGCCGTCGCCGGCGGTCGCCG
>CALGKS010000041.1 GCA_937930475.1 uncultured Collinsella sp.
TGTGCACGCTCGACGGTGCCAACGTGGAGATTGCCGAGCTCGTGGGCGACGAGAACATCTATACCTTTGGTGCCTCGTCCAAACAGGTCGAGCAGCTCTACGCCGACGGCACCTACAACGCCGATGCGCTCTACCGCAAGCCCGGCATTAAACTGCTGGTGGACTTCATCACCAACCCGGCCTTTATGGCGACCGGCAACGCCGAGCGCCTGCAGCGTCTGCACGACGACATCAAGGGCAAGGACTGGTTTATGGCCCTGCTCGATATTGAAGAGTACATCCAGACCAAGGAGCGCGTGCTGGCAGACTACGAGGACCAGGACACTTGGATGCGCAAGGCGCTAATCAACATCGCCAACGCCGGCACCTTCTCGTCCGACCGCACGATCTCCCAGTACAACGACGAGATCTGGCACCTGGACTAACCCATTGTCTACACCCATCCTCTTGATGCGGGGTCGCGGAAACGTGGCCCCGCCTTTTTATGTCGACAGACCGGATATGAGGGTTCCCGTCGAATTGTCTCGTTCTGTAACAACTACTCGGCTAAAACGTCTCCACCTGTTACAGAACAAGACAAATCGAAACGTTCTGCCGAATCATCTCAATCTGAAACAGTAAGACCCGAATTAAACCTCTAGATGTTATAGAACGAGACAGACGGAATCAGTCCTACCGAAATATCTCAATCTGTAACAGTTGGCCATCAAAATCGGGTCTTCGTGTTACAGATTGAGACAAACAAGCAGACGAGCGAACGAACAGGCAACCCCTACATAAAGAAAGGCTCCCCTCCCGCCCAGCGGACGAGAGGGGAGCCTTATATGTGACCGCGGCAAAAGGATGGCAATACCGCAGTCGCCCAAAGGGAGGGCCTGGATGCACCGGGCCTAGATAAGGTTCTTGCCAGAGACCTTATCGAAGAGATGAGTCGCGTTCTTCTCGAACTTGAACCAGATGGGGTCGCCCGCCTTGAGCGCGCCCTTGGCCTCAAGATCGACAACGGGAATGATCAGGACGAACTGGCCATCGGGAGCGGTCACGTGGACATGCTCGGTCGAGCCCATGAGCTCGGTCACCTCGACGGTGCCCTGGAGCGCACCCTCCTCGTCCTTGTCGGCAAGCAGGATTTGCTCGGGACGTACGCCGGCCGTAATCTCCTTCACGTCGCCGCCATCCCAGTTGAGGGCAAGCTGAGCGCAGGTCTCGGGGGCGAGCGTCACGTTCATATCCTCGGTCTTGACGGTGAAGCCGTTGCCCGAGCGCACCAGCTGGGCATCGAAGAAGTTCATCTGCGGCACGCCGATAAAGCCGGCAACGAAGATGTTCGCGGGATGGTTGAAGACCTCCTGCGGGGTGGCGATCTGCTGGACGACGCCGTCCTTCATGACCACGATGCGGTCGCCGAGGGTCATGGCCTCGGTCTGGTCGTGGGTAACGTAGATGAAGGTGCCCTTGATCTCGTGGCGCAGTTTGATGAGCTCGGCGCGCATCTGGTTACGGAGCTTGGCGTCCAGGTTGGACAGCGGCTCGTCCATCAGGAAGACCTTGGGGTCGCGCACGATGGCGCGGCCGATGGCGACGCGCTGGCGCTGGCCGCCCGAAAGCGCCTTGGGCTTACGGTCGAGGTACTCGGTAATGCCCAGAATCTCGGCAGCGGAGCGAACCTTGCGGTCGATCTCGTCCTTGGGGACCTTCTTGAGCTCAAGCGTAAACGCCATGTTCTCGTATACCGTCATGT
>CALGKS010000042.1 GCA_937930475.1 uncultured Collinsella sp.
GGCTGCGGTGGCTCTGGTAGCGAGGGCGGCTCTGCTGCCGCTAGCGGTACCGCCAACGCTCAGAAGCCGGTCGTTTTCTACAACCGCCAGCCTTCTAACTCTTCTACCGGCGAGCTGGATATGACCACGCTCAAGTGGAACGACGACACCTACTACGTCGGCTTCGACGCCAAGCAGGGCGGCGAGCTCGAGGGTCAGATGGTCGTCGAGTACATCAAGGCCCATGCAGCCGACATCGACCGCAACGGTGACGGCGTCATTGGTTACGTCCTCGCCATCGGTGACGTGGGACACAACGACTCCATCGCTCGTACCCGTGGCTGCCGCAAGGCCCTGGGCACCGCTGTCGAGAAGGACGGCCAGATCGTTTCTGACCCCGTCGGCACCAACACGGACGGCAAGTCCGACAAGGTCAAGGACGGCGAGATCGAGGTCGACGGCAAGAAGTTCAAGATCCGTGAGCTCGCCAGCCAGGAGATGAAGACCTCCGCCGGCGCCACTTGGGACGCTCCGACCGCCGGTAACGCTCTGTCCGGCACCTGGGCTTCCGCTTTCGGTGAGCAGATCGATATCGTTGTCTCCAACAACGACGGCATGGGCATGTCCATGTACTCCAACTGGGCCAAGGAGAACAAGGTCCCCGTCTTTGGTTACGACGCCAACTCCGACGCCGTTGCCGCCCTGGGCGACACCGACTTCCCCTATGGTGGCACCATTTCCCAGAACCCCGCTGTCCAGGCTTACCTCACCCTGCGTCTGCTCCGCAACTCTCTTGACGGCGTCGACGTCAACACCGGCGTGGGCAAGGCTGACGATGCCGGCAACGTCATCGCCGAGGATGACTTCAAGTTCAGCAAGGACGATCGCTCCTTCTACGCTATGAACCTCGAGGTCACGGCCGACAACTATAAGGACTTCACCGACCCGGCGAACACCCTGTACGAGACGGCTCAGGCCCAGCTCGACGAGAAGGACAGCCCCAAGAAGAAGGTCTGGCTGAGCATCTACAACTCCGCCGACAACTTCCTGGGCTCCACCTACAAGCCGCTGCTCGAGAAGTATGCTCCGCTGCTCAACCTCGATCTCGAAGTTGTCCAGGGCGACGGCCAGAACGAGTCCTCCATTACCAACAAGCTTGGCAACCCGGCTGACTTTGATGCCTTTGCCATCAACATGGTGAAGACCGACAACGGCGCTTCCTACACGTCGATTCTTGGCCAGTAGGCCAACGATTGCTCGCGAGAGCATGTAGGCATGTTGGCAAGGGGGATCAGGAGACTGCTCCCCCTTGCTTTTCAGAGACCATGAGTACGTAAACATTTCGTAATGGTCTCATATCAGGACGTTCTCCCTATCGTAGCTGCGCAAATAAGGTTGCACAGGGAGGACATCGAGGGAAACGAGGGGTGAATACATGTCAGACAAGCAAGACGACATCGTCCTGTCGATTCGAGGGATGAGCAAGACGTTCGGGCGTAACCGAGTGCTCGACCACATCGACCTCGACGTCCGCCGTGGCACCGTCATGGGCCTGATGGGTGAGAACGGCGCAGGCAAGTCCACGATGATGAAATGCCTGTTCGGCACTTATCAAAAGGACGAGGGTTCGATTTTCCTCGATGGCAAGGAGGTGAGTTTCTCCGGTCCTAAGGATGCTCTCGAAAACGGCATCGCCATGGTCCACCAGGAGCTCAACCAGTGCCTCGAGCGCAATGTGGTCGATAACTTGTTTTTGGGCCGCTATCCGGTTAAGGGCGGCGTGATCGACGAGGCGCGCATGCGCAAAGAAGCTTCGGATCTGTTCCGTCGCTTGGGCATGACCGTCAACCTGACCCAGCCCATGAAAAACATGAGCGTATCTCAGCGCCAGATGGTCGAGATCGCCAAGGCTATGTCCTATAACGCCAAGGTTATCGTTTTGGACGAGCCTACAAGTTCACTGATGGCGCAAGAGGTCGATAAGCTGTTCGAGATGATGCGTAAGCTCAAGGAGCAGGGCATCGCTCTGATCTACATCTCGCACAAAATGGACGAGATCTTCGAGATCTGCGACGACGTCTCGGTTCTGCGCGACGGTAATCTGGTTATGACCAAGCGCACGAGTGACACCAACATGAACGAGCTCGTGAGCGCCATGGTCGGCCGCTCGCTGGACAACCGTTTCCCGCCCGTGGATAACATTCCCGGCGACAACGTCCTTTCGGTGCAGCACCTGTCCACGAAGTTCGATCCGCACCTGGTGGACATTACCTTTGACGTGCGTAAGGGCGAAATCTTTGGTCTGTATGGACTGGTCGGCGCAGGCCGTACCGAGCTTCTCGAGACGATCTTTGGTATTCGCACCCGTGCTGCAGGTCGTGTGTACTTCCGCGACCGCCTGATGAACTTCTCCTCGGCGCGCGACGCTATGGAGCACGGTTTTGCTCTGATTACCGAGGAGCGCAAGGCAAACGGCCTGTTCCTGAAGGGCGATCTGACGTTTAACACCACCATCGCCAACCTTGATCAGTACAAGAGCGGTCCCGCGCTGTCCAACGACAAGATGGTTCGCGCGACGAACAAAGAGATTAAGACCATGCATACCAAGTGCATGGGCCCCGATGATCTGATTTCAAGCCTCTCTGGCGGCAACCAGCAAAAGGTCATTTTTGGTAAGTGGCTTGAGCGCTATCCGCAGGTGTTCCTGATGGACGAGCCCACCCGTGGTATCGATGTTGGCGCTAAGTACGAGATTTACCAGCTCATCATCGACATGGCTAAGAAGGGCACTACGGTCATCGTGGTTTCCTCCGAGATGCCCGAGATTCTCGGCATCACCAACCGCATCGGCGTCATGTCGAACGGGCACCTTTCGGGCATCGTCAACACCAAGGAGACGAACCAGGAAGAGCTGCTCCGTTTGAGCGCCAAGTATCTGTAGACGAAGGGGATGGAACACATGCCTACCGTATCCGGTAAGATTCTGTCGGTCGATGAGGAGACGAAGCTCCTCCAGCCGATCGACAGCTATGTAAACGAGATTCAGAAGAAGGTCGACGCCCTGCGCGCCGACGGTACCACGCGTGTCGTCGAGCTGCAGGGTAACATTGATGCCGCCAAGAGCGATCGCGTGCTTACCAAAGCGGAGCGCGATGAGGCTATCAATGGCTTTAAGGCTCAGATGGAGCAGGCTAAGAAGGTCGAGGCCCAGAACAAGGGCCAGATTGACAAGCTTATTGTCGACGCCGAGAACTATCTGAAGGCACACTATGAGGCTGAGTACCTCGCACCCGTTAAGGCCAGTTGCGCCGTCGAGCGCGAGGCCGCCAAGGCTGCCTATCAGAAGCATCTCGCCGAGCTCGAGAAGGAGCACCAGGCTGGTATTGCCGGTATCACCGACCAGGCCGAGATTAAAGAAGAAAAGTATGTCTACAAGAACAAGCAGTTCGACGCCAAGGTGACCTACCAGCAGGAGCTGCAGCAGATCAAGGATCGCGAGCACGAGGCCTTTGCCTACCAGTATCACCTGATCGATCTGCTCCGCATTGGCAAGTTTACCTTTGCCGAGAACATGGCCCAGCGCTGGGAGAACTACAAATACACGTTCAATACGCGTACGTTCCTGCTCAACAACGGCCTGTATATCGCCATCGCGCTGGTTTTCATTGCCCTGTGCGCCATTACGCCGGTCGTTAAGGGCACTCAGCTGCTCACGGCTCAGAACGTGCTGAATATCTTCCAGCAGGCTTCGCCTCGTATGTTCCTGGCACTCGGCGTTGCCGGCCTGATTCTCCAGACCGGTACCGACCTGTCGATTGGTCGTATGGTCGGCATGAGCATGGTGGCGTCTACCATCATCATGCACGCCGGTCCCAACACCGGCACAGTCTTTGGCATTGCCTTCGACTTCTCGACCATGCCTCTCGTGGCCCAGATTATCCTGGCGCTTGTCGTCTGCGTTGTTCTGTGCACCGCGTTCTCTGCCATCGCCGGCTTCTTTACCGCTAAGTTTAAGATGCACTGGTTCATCTCGACGATGGCCAACATGCTCATCATCTTTGGTCTTGTCACCTATGCCACTAAGGGTGTTTCCTTCGGCTCAATCAATCCTCTGATTCCCGCCATGGTCACCCCGCGCATCGGCGGCTTCCCGACGATTATCCTGTGGGCCGTCGCTGCCATCGTGGTCGTGTGGTTCATCTGGAACAAGACCACCTTCGGTAAGAACATGTTCGCCGTTGGCGGCAACCCCGAGGCTGCTTCCGTCTCCGGCATCAACGTCTTCGCCGTCTCTATCGGCGCTTTCATCCTCGCGGGCATCCTGTATGGCTTCGGCTCTTGGCTCGAGTGCATCCGCATGGTCGGTTCCGGCTCCGCTGCTTACGGCCAGGGCTGGGAGATGGACGCTATTGCCGCGTGCGTCGTCGGTGGTGTTTCCTTTACCGGCGGTATCGGCAAGATTTCCGGCGTCACCGTCGGTGTGCTGATCTTCACTGCTTTGACTTATGCACTGACCATTCTGGGTATCGACACCAACCTGCAGTTCGTGTTCTCCGGCCTGATTATTCTCGTCGCCGTCACGCTCGACTGCCTCAAGTACGTTCAGAAGAAATAGCGCATCGTTCTTGTTTTCCATTCTTCTAAGAGGGGAGTCGGCCGCCATCCTCCGGCTCCCCTCTTTTGAGCTTGAAGACAACTGGAAGTTATTTGGAAAAGGCAGCATGCAGACATCTTGTTCGCTATGCTCTATCTCCAAATGAAAGATGTTTTGCCGAAAGGCAAGATTGAAGAGGAAGGCAGGGCCTCCTAATGAAAAAGGTACTCGTCTGTTGCAATACCGGCGTGACGACCAGCTTGCTGGTTGCAAAAATCAAAAGTGTCGCCGAGACGCGCAATCTCGAGATTGAGATTGAGGCTTCGCCGATGGCCACCGCTGCGGACCATATTGCCGAAGCCGATGTCGTTTTGCTGGGGCCGCAGGTCGGCTATGCAAAAGAGGCTTTTGAAGAGGCGGGCGCTAAAAACGTTCGCGTCATTACTGCCGATGATTACGCTACGCAGAATGTCGACGGCATCCTAGACAGCGTCGAAGGCGTTTTGTAGCTGTAATCCAAACTTAGGGCATGCATTGTTTTGCGTGTCCAAGCCGCCGCATGGGAGATCTCCTTCACCTATGCGGCGGCTTTTCCGTTTTGGTCTCTCGCTCGCGATCAAAACCACCACAAAGAGGACAGGCGCCTTTGTGGTGGTTTTTGTTTAAGCGCCGGCGATGACGAGATTTGGGCGGGCGTCGTCGGCAGTCTCGGCGATTGAGGCGGCGACGGCGTGATCGGGGTCACGGTCCATCACGATGGCGTTGACGTCGGTCAGCTCGGCAAAGCGGTACATGCCGCGTCCGTTGACCTTGCTTGCGTCCATGAGGGCAACGCCTTGACGGGCGGCGGAGATCATGGCTGTTTTGGTCTCGGCCATCTGCGGAAAGTCGGTCGTAAAGCCGCAGCCGGGAACAAAAGCGCCGGGGCACATGACGGCAAGGTCGGCGTGGACCATTTGGAGCGCCTGCATGGTAAGTGGGCCGTACAGATAGCGATGGCCTTTGCGCAGTGCCCCGCCCAGCATGACGACATCGACCGAGGGCATGCTCTCGTCGATGTAATCGGCAATGGTAATGTCGGCCGTGATGACGGTGATGCCATCGCGCTGGTCGAGGAGCCGGACAAACTCGAGAGCGGTGGTGCCCGAGTCGACGAGCAACGTGTCGCCGTCATTGACGAGTTCGATGGCGCTTTGTGCGATGGCCTGCTTGGCGGCGACATTGACGTTGATGCGGCGATCCTGGGTGGATACGGTCAGTCGCTTCTGGAGCGACACAGCGCCGCCATGCGTGCGGCGCAGCTTGCCGGATTCGGCGAGCGCGTCTAAGTCGGCGCGGGCGGTAACGGAGGACACGCCAAAGGTCTGGGCAATTTCTGCTACCTGCACCGAGGCGTTATGCTCGAGCATCTCCATGATGGCGGAACGACGCTCATCGGCGAAAGCTCGGGTTGTTGCGTGGGCCATATCCGCTCCATCATCGTCTGAAATTTGCAGGAATTGTGTTGAGTCTATTTTCGTTCATTTTCTTTTTAAGTAAGAAAACGCCTTTCGATTACTTACTTTTTCTATAAAAGAAAGATGATCAAAGCTCAAAACTCAATTTCGAACACGCACGCTCGGGTTCGACCCCTTCCGTTTGCTTTTCAAAAATGAAGGTTGAACCTCGCGCGATGACGATATCTCGCACATGCATACCCGCTGAATTTCATACAATGAGCGCAGCAAAACGCAAGGTAAAACGCCTTGTGAACAACTACGCCCGATGTCCAGATGCGGGCGAGGGAGAGGAGCAAACGCTCATGGCACTTGTTACCACCGAAAAGATGCTCAAGGACGCTCAGGCCGGCCACTACGCTGTTGGTGCTTTCAACGTCGAGAACCTCGAGTTTGTTATGGCCGTTCTGGCCGCTGCCGAGGAGACCAAGTCCCCCGTCATCATGCAGACCACCCCGGGCACCATCAAGACCGCTGGTCTGGACTACTTCTACGGCATGGTCAAGGCTGCCGCCGAGCGCGCTTCCGTGCCCGTCGCTCTGCACCTCGATCACGGCGATGGCTATGACCGCTGCATGCAGGCTTTCCGCACGGGCTACACCTCTGTCATGATCGACGGTTCGCACGAGCCCTTCGAGGACAACATCGCCCTGACCAAGTCCGTCGCCGACGCTGGCCGCGCCATGGGCGTGCCCGTCGAGGCCGAGCTCGGTAAGGTTGGTGGCAAGGAGGACGACGGTCCCGCGGTTGAGGGCGAGAGCCCCTACACCGATCCTGCCGAGGCCAAGGAGTTCGTCGAGCGCACTGGCTGCACCTCGCTGGCCATTGGCGTTGGTACCAGCCACGGCGTGTACACGAGCGATCCGCACATCGAGCAGTCCGTGGTCAAGGCCATCCGCGACGCCGTCGACGTGCCGCTGGTCCTGCACGGCACCTCTGGTGTGCCCGATGAGCAGGTTGCCGAGGCTGTGAAGAACGGCATCTGCAAGGTCAACTACGCCACCGAGCTGCGTCAGGCCTACACCAAGGGCTTCATGGCCTATATGGCCGAGAACCCCGGTTGCTTCGACCCCAAGAAGCCGGCCAAGGAGGGCATGCGCGAGATCACCGAGCTGGTTAAGATCCGCATGACCAACCTCAACTCTGTGGGCAAGGCAGAGTAACAGCAAGGGTACTCTGACTCTATATAGATCCCGGGGAGGGATGAGGGCTTAGTTCCCCAATCGTCCTCGGGCATGCAAAAAGCCTCGCTGCGCACTTCGTGCGGCGAGGCTTTTTGCCCCCTGCGGAAAGATTGGGGAACTAAGCCCTCATCCCTCCCAAGTTGACCTACTCGAGGTCGTCGCCCTTGTGGCGTTAGGTCTGAAAATAATAAGAAGCCTTCGCGCTGCGGAATGATTTTGGAAACTAAGTACGGGGACCCGCCCAAACCGTCCTGCTCAATCGCCCTTGTGGTGTTGGGGCTGAAAGGGTGGGACGTGTGGGTTACTTGGTTGTTAGGGTTAATAGGTCGTTGGGGGTTTTGAGGTTGTAGGTGGCATTTGGGATATCTTGGTGTGATCCCCATGCTGCTCTGGCAAAACTGACCCCTGCTGAAGTTGCGCATTGTTCGTCGTAGACGGTGTCGCCAACGTAGACGACGTTGCCAGGATTCGCGCCCGTACGCCGGAGATATTCGAGCATGGGAGCGGGTGCGGGTTTATGTTCGGTTGTGTCTTCGACAAGGATGATGTGCTCAAAATACTTATCGAAGCCAAGGGGTGCAATTTCTTCTGCGTATTCATTGCGCGCACGTGAGGAGACGATGCCAAGTTTGCAGCCGTTGTCGGAGAGTGTTGCGATAACTTCGTGCAAGCCGGGAAACACGCTGATGGTGCTTTTAAAGCTGGCGGCAACTTGGCACCAGCGATCCAGCGTTGCCTGTGAGTAGATCCCAAGTTTCTCAAGGGCGTTCTTGCCGGGTATGCCGAGGGCAAATTCAAGCTCGTGTCGGGGGAGCGTTTTGCCGGTTTCTTCTTGGATAATCTGGCCAAGCGATGACAGCACGCTTTCTTCTGTATCTGCCAATGTCCCATCAACGTCAAACACGATATAGTCAAAGTACTTCATATAGTAGCTCCTATCCGTTGTTTGCCTGCAAGTTTGATGCAGTGACAGAAGAAGGGCTAGCGGGATTTCTGCCTGGTACTATCGAGATTCTGCCTCGCTGCTCGATAGCTCGAAGGAGTGCATCCCATTTGTTCTTTAAATACCTGGCCAAGATGGCTTGCTGTCGCAAAGCCGCATTGGCGCGCGACTGTCTGGACCGTTCGCGTGGTGTGTGCCAAAAGTTCGCAAGCACGGTTTACGCGGTATGCGCGCAGATATGCCGCCGGGGTCGTTCCTGCGCAAGCTTCGATAATGCGGTAACACTCTCTTTCGCTTACGCCGGCTGCAGATGCCATCTGGGGCACATCTATAGCGGCTGCATAGTTTGCGCGGATAAAGTCCAGGATTGCCTTGAAC
Organism: uncultured Collinsella sp.; assembly: GCA_937930475.1. Lineage (GTDB taxonomy): Bacteria > Actinomycetota > Coriobacteriia > Coriobacteriales > Coriobacteriaceae > Collinsella. The sequence continues at coordinate 8,575 of CALGKS010000042.1, forward strand.
TGTACGTCGCGGCTGGTCATCCAAGAGGCGTCGTCGGAGGAAAAGAGCGGTTCGGCCTTGGCGTAAATCTGAATCCAGAGCCCTGACAAGTTATTTCGAAGCGCCATCTCGTTCTGCGGCCGTTGAAGGTCGTGGCTAAAGGAGCTTTTCAGCAAATCGATAAAGGGCATATCGTCGGGATTGGTGGGCGACCATTTGAGCACATCGACGCCTCGACATTGAAGCAATGGGTTGATGTAGCGCTTTTGGAGACGTCCCGCGGGATCGCCGAGCATCGACGGCTGAAAGATATGCAGCATTTGAATGGCTGGCGCCGAATTGGGTGATTGCAGCGTGCTGTGCAAAACGCCGCCGTTGATAAAGCCGGCGGACCCTTCCTCAAAGCGTACGTGCTCATGAGCCGCGCGCGTTCGATAGTCAATCGCTCCCTGCTCCATGTAGAAAAGCTCAACTTCGGAATGCCAGTGCCAGGGGACGGAATTGCCCGGATAGCGAGCGAATTCTGCGCGTTCGGCAATATAGGGCCAGTCTTCGGCGGTCTCGGGAAACGCTTCCTCGCGTCCTCCGCGGTGCAATTCTATGTGATCCATGTTTCGCATGGCATCAGTATAAAGCGCGATGGGCTTAGATTGCTCTTGCCTGTTCGGGGAACGCCTTGTCTAGGGATGCTTGGAGCTTTTCGAAGGATGCTCGTAAGTTGAGGCTCTGATCGGCTGAGCGCTTGGTTTTTGTGGTGGGGGAGTCGAGGAGACCGTTTCTCTGTGTCGGGGGGAAGGAGAAAAGGTTTGCATGTTTTAGGGATGGCTGCTGTGCTGCGTCATTGGAAGAATGCATGCTTATGCGGCCTCCTCGATGTCCACCAAAAGGTTGCGCACGGGGTGTGCTGCTAGGTCCCGTGCGTTGGCAGTATTATGCCGCGGCTGCCGCAAAGAAGCGCTAAAGAAAGGCTTAACCTGGTTTGGTGTTACGATGAAACTGCAGGTCAGGAGTATCGAGTAACACTCTTGAAAGGTTTTGGGCTTAAGGGCTTTCTAAGGTTTGTGACGTGGATATGGCGTGGACGTGCGGAGCGTGTGAATGCTCGCTGTTAGCGCTGCGGCTCTGCGGCGCGCACCTGCTCGATGACCTTTTCCATCGTGGCGTCGATGCGGTCCTTTTTGAGTTCGCATTCCCAGATGGTTATGGGCGTCCAGCCCATTTCGGTGAGCGCTGCCACGGCGGCACGGTCGCGCTCGACGTTGCGACGGAACTTTGCCTCCCAAAACTCAACATTGCGCTTTGGCTGGCTCGGATTGCACTTAGGGCAGCGATGCCAAAAGCAACCGTTGACAAAGATGGCGATCTTGCGGCCGGGGAAGGCGATGTCGGGCTTGCCGGGTACCTTCCACTCCAGGCGATAGCCCGTAAGGCCCGCGGCCCGTAGGCGCTGACGTACGAGCAGCTCGGGCTTGGTATTGGCGCGCTTGTTGCCCTTCATGGACTTTTTTATAGCGGCGCGACGGCGGACGAGTTCACGCTCATCGGCGGAAAGGTCCGAGGTGTCGATGCCGTCCAGCAGGCCGGGCTTGGGACGCTTTTTGCTGCGGCGTTTGGTTTTGCGCTTGGATTTGGCGGCAGGCTCGTCAGCCGTGGCGGTCTCGGCGTCGTTGGTGCCGCCGTTGGCCTCAAGCCGGTCTTCCTTCAGCTCAATTAGGGCATCGATAAGCCCCTTGTCGGCGGGCATCCAGTCCACCGTGGCAAGCGAGGTGCGTGGAATCCAGCGGATATCGAGCTGGCGGTCGTGTTTCTGGGGCTCGCCGGACTCATCGGCCAGCGAGCAGTAATAGCACTCCATGGAGAGATGAAAATCGGGGTAGTCATACTCAACGGTGTAGAAGTCACGCAGGTTGGTGACCTTCACCTGCAGCTCTTCCATGAGCTCGCGGCGCACGGCGTCTTCGGGCGTCTCGCCGCGCATGAGCTTGCCACCGGGGAATTCCCAAAGTCCCTGCATGTCGCCGTAGCCGCGCTGCACGGCAAGCAGCTCGTCGGATCCTTCCTTGCGAATGATCCCAGCGGCAACATGAACAGTTTTCAACAGGAGTCCTCTCTCAACATCAACAAGTGACAGGCTAGCTACCCGTACCTTACACAACGGTAAGGCAAGCGTAAGCCATATCGATGGTAGCCGACTCGGCTCCCTGCGACTATAGATGCCGTAGACTAATCGCAAGAAAGGACTCGGTATGCAAACCACGCACATGGCGACCCCGGTACTGGAGGTCGCGCATCTCGAAAAGGTATATGGAGCGTTGGGAAACGTGACCTGCGCGCTCAACGACGTCAGCTTTACCGTCAACCGTGGCGAATTCGTGGGCATCATGGGTGCCTCGGGCTCGGGAAAGTCGACACTGCTCAACTGCGTGTCGACCATCGACAGCGCCACGAGCGGTATCATTCGCATCAACGGCCAGGACGTGACGCGCATGAAGCAGGCCAAGCTCTCGCAGTTCCGCCGCGAGGAGCTGGGCTTCATCTTCCAGGACTCCAACCTGCTCGACACGCTCACGGCGCGCGAAAACATCGCCCTGCCGCTCACCATTGCCCGCGTAAACTCGGCAGAGATCTCGACCCGCGTGCAGGATGTGGCAGCGCGCCTGTCCATCAGTCAGGTGCTCGACAAGTACCCCTACCAGATGTCCGGCGGTCAGCAGCAGCGCGTTGCCGCAGCTCGCGCGCTCGTCACCGACCCCACCATGATCATGGCCGACGAGCCCACCGGCGCCCTCGATTCCAAGAGCGCTCGCCTGCTGCTCGAGAGCCTGGAGGCCCTTAACCGCCGCCTACGCGCCACCGTGCTCATGGTCACGCACGACAGCTTTGCCGCCAGCTACACGAGCCGTGTGCTGTTTATTCGCGACGGCAAGATCTTCACTGAGCTGCGCCGCGGCGACACCGACCGCCGCGAGTTCTTCGACCGCATTATGGAGGTCGTTGCCATGATGGGCGGTGAGGGCTCCGATGCTCTGTAAACTCGCTTGGGGCAACGTCCGCCGCGCCGGCCGCGACTACCTCGTCTACCTGCTGACGCTTACCCTGGGCGTCACCGTTTTCTATGCCTTTAACACCGTCTCGATGCAGGTCGACATCGCCGGAATCGAGGAGGCGGGTCTGTCCGAGCTCATGGGCAGCATGCTCGGCTACCTTACGTACTTTTTGGCCGGCGTCATGGCCTTTTTGATGGTGTATGCCAATAACTTCATCATGAAGCGCCGTAAAAAGGAGTTTGGCCTGTACCAGGTGCTCGGCATGGGGCGCGGGCGCGTCGCCACGATTATGGCGCTCGAGACCGTGATTGTTTCGGTTGGCGCCTTTGCCGCCGGCATCGTGCTGGGCGTGGGGCTCTCGCAGCTCATGACGTTCTTTACGGCGTCGCTCTTTAAGACGCAAATTGCCGATTTCCACTTCTTTTTCTCGGTGCATGCGTTTAACCTGACGCTCGCCTGCATGCTTGTGATGTTTGTGCTCACGCTGCTGCTGAACCTTCGCGCCGTGCGTCGTACCAAACTCATTGAGCTCATGGGTGCCGAGCGTCGCAACGAGAGCATCAAAACACGCAATCCGTGGATTGCGATTGCTATCTTTGTCGTGGGCGTGGCGCTCGTGGGCGTGGCCTATTACCGTCTGCTACGTGATGGGTTCCCGCTAACCGCGACGGACAGCAAGCTGCAAGAGGCCATGAGCCAGTTTGGCATTACGACCGCTATGGTTACCGTGGGCACCTTTGCGCTGTTCTGGGGACTTTCGGGCATGTTTATCAAGCTGCTGCAGAGCCTGCGCAGTGTCTATTGGCGCGGTCTGAACATGTTTACCGTGCGCCAGCTTTCGGCCAAGGTCAACACGGTGTGCTTTTCGATGGGTGTCATCGCGATGATTCTGTTCCTCGCCATCACCTCGGTGACCTGCGGTATGTCGATTGCCAACGTGATGAACGAGAATCTGGAGCGCTATACGCCGGCCGATATGTCGCAGACGTATATCTATTACGCGCCCGATACGCTCGACTACTACAAGGAGTATGTCAATCCGTCTGAGGCCGATGGCATGGTGCTGGCCGATACAACGGTCGATTTGTACCCCGCATGGCACGGCAAGGGCAAGTCGGCGGACAACAACGACGAGACCGGCAAGAAGGTCGATATCGCCGATGTTGCCGGTGAGCATGTGCAGATCGATTCGTATCTGAGTTACCCATTTGGCGGCTCGAATCCTTCGGTGACCCCAAGTGAGATGTGCAAGATCATGGGCGAAAAGCTTCCCAAGGCGTTCGGGGGTAGCAATGCCGATACGATGGGTCTGTTTGTGACGCCGGCGAGCCAGTACAACAAACTGCGTCAGATGATGGGCGAGGAGCCGGTGCATATCGGTCACGACCAGTATCTGCTCACATGTGATATGGGCGGCGAGCTGGTCGACCTGTACACCAAATACATGGCCGGCGGCCATACCCTCACCTTGGGTGGGCATGAGCTCAAGCCCGCAACCGATAAGTCGGACGAAGATACGGCGGCCATCGCCAACTCGGCGATGGGCAGTAATCCGGGTACCGTCGTCGTTGCCGACGAGCTGTTGTCCCAACTTAATCTGCAGCCGTATTCCAGTAGCCTGCTCGTTAACTACAAACAGGGGATGGATACGACTGAGGCAGACGAGAGCATTAAAAACACTGTGCTCGACAATCTGCTCGTTGACGGCAAGGAGCCGGGGTCGTGGGGAATCTTCATCACACGCTCCGAGATGTACACGCAAGCAGCGCAAATGAACGGTCTTATTAGCTACCTAGCCATCTACATCGGCTTTGTACTGGTCGTTGCGTGCGCGGCGATACTGTCGATCCAGCAACTCTCCAACGTGGCCGACGGCAGCCGCAGCTATCGTGTGCTGGCACAGATCGGCTGTGAGGACCGCCAGATTCGCCATTCGGTGATGGCGCAGCAAGCGGTATTCTTCCTGTTCCCGCTGGCAGTGGGC
>CALGKS010000043.1 GCA_937930475.1 uncultured Collinsella sp.
CAGGCGATGGCATAGCCGATACCGCGCGTGCCTCCGGTGATGATTGCTTTCTTGCCCTCGAGCAGCATATCGCTTCCTCTCTTATGCGGATGGATACTTGCAGCACAGCATAGTGGCGGCAAAAAACAGCTGACGCCGCATATCGGTAAACGGTATCCACGGTTGTTGACGAACGGTCAAGTTGTTCAAACGTTAGTCGACCACTTCGTGCAAAAGATGCAACTAAAAGGGGCTCCCATCCAATCGGACGGGAGCCCCTCATGCGTTATTTGATTTGCCGAGAATCAGGCTAGTTGGCCATGACGCCTTCGGACCAGGCTTCGACGTCCTCGATGCGCAGGACGTTGGCGACCTCGGCCACGCAGTCGACGCTGGCAAGCTCGGCGGCGGCAGCCTGGACGTCCTTCTCGAGCGCGCGGTGCGTCAGGAAGATGACCGAGCAGGCATCGCTGACGCCCGACTTGCCGTCCTCGACTTGGTTGATGAGCGAGATCGAGATGTTGTGCTTGGCAAAGATGTCGACCGTCTCGGACAGGGCGCCCACGCGGTCGGCGACCTTCAGGCGAACATAGTACTTGGTCTGGAGCTCGTCCATGGGCTTAAAGGCGAGGTTGTGACCATAGGGCTCAATCTCGGGCAGCGGAGCCACGCCGCGGCTGATCTGCTCGGAGAGCGACAGGATATCGCCCACGACGGCGCTCGCGGTGGGGAAGGAGCCTGCGCCGGCACCGTAGAACATGGTCTCGCCCACGGCGTCGCCTACCACGTAGACGGCGTTCATGGCGCCGTTGACCTTGGCGAGCATGTGGTCGGCGGGGATCAGCGTGGGATGCACGCGGACGTCGACGCCGGCGTCGGTGTTGCGGGCGATGCCCAGCAGCTTGATGGTGTAGCCGAGCTCGCGGGCCTGGGCGATGTCCTCGGCGCCGATGGTGCGGATACCCTGCTGGTACACATCGTCGGTGGTAACGCGGGTGCCAAAACCGATGGAGGCGAGGATCGCCGTCTTGCTGGCGGCATCGAAGCCGTCGACGTCGGCGGACGGGTCGGCCTCGGCATAGCCCTTGGCCTGTGCGTCGGCGAGCACGTCGGCGTAATCGGCGCCCTCGGCGTCCATGCGCGACAGGATGTAGTTGGTGGTACCGTTGAGGATGCCGGCGATAGTCAGGATCTTGTTGCCCACCAGGTCGTGCTCAAGCGTGCTCACGATGGGGATGCCGCCGCCGCAGCTGGCCTCGCATTTAATCTGCACGCCGCACGCACGCGCCTTCTCGGCAAGCGTCTCGACGTGACGGCCCAGCAGGGCCTTGTTGGCGGAGACGACGTGCTTGCCGTGCTCAAAGGCAGTGGTGAAGATCTCGGTTGCGGGATGCTCGCCGCCGATCAGCTCGACGACGATGTCGACGGCGGGGTCGGTGACGACGTCGTGCCAGTCACTCGTAAAGGCCTCGCGCTCAATGCCGGCTGCCTCAGCCTGCTCCCAGGCAAGCGCGCAGGCACGGGTCAGCTTAAGGTCGATGCCGTAGGCTGCCAGGTACTCATCGTGGTGGCTCTTGATCAGACGGGCCACGCCGCCGCCGACGGTTCCCAGACCGATCAGACCGACGTTCACGGTGCGCAGGGGTTCGCTCATAGATAGCTCCTTCGTGCATCTTATGGATGGATAAATCGCTTAAAGGTTGAGTGCATTCTAGCGTGAACCGAGGGCGCGTGCTCGCAAGGCAACAGGAGTCGCACAAAACGGCACCCCCGAAACGCTGCGGAAACATTGGAAACATGCTCACTACATACGACCTACAGCCTATGTGATTCAGGACGGCAAGTACATCGCCGCCTAGGTGTGCACAAAACGCGAACGGTGAAGCTGTTTTAATCAGGGCAGGGACGCTTGTAACAGAACGGAAACAATACTTTCACACAATAAAGTGGCTAAACTGCATAAACCGACAGAAATACGCATGAATATGGATAAATGGACAAAACAAAAGAAAAGTTGAAATAATCGCCACTTTTCTCAACTAAAGCGTCTACTATTTTGCGAACGCCGAACACGGCGAAGGATGGCCTGTCGGGTAACTGAAACCCGACGAGATTTGAGAGGAGAGCCGCATGTCGAGCCTCACCGGTAAGTCATTGAACCCTGTTATGAATCGCAGGAGCGTTATCGCGAGCGCAGCAGGTCTGGGGGCGATGTCCATTCTAGCTGGCTGCTCCTCCAACGGCGGCGACAGCGGTTCCGCTTCGAGCGACGCTTCGTTTAAGATCGGCACCATCGGCCCGCTGACCGGCGCCAACGCATCCTACGGCAAGTCCGTTACCCAGGGTGTCGAGCTCGGCTGCAAGGATTTCTCGACCAAGGAGCTGCCGCTTGCCAGCAAGGCCGAGGATGACCAGGCCGATGGCGAGAAGGCCGTCAACGCCTTCAACACCCTGCTCGACTGGGGCATGCAGGCCCTCGTCGGTCCGACCACCACGGGTGCGTCGGTTGCCGTTGCCGCAGAGTGCGGTAACGACCCCAAGACGTTCATGATCACCCCGTCCGCGTCCTCCGAGGACGTCACCGACGGCAAGGATTGCGTCTTCCAGGTTTGCTTTACCGATCCCAACCAGGGCGTCAACGCTGCCAAGTTCCTGGCAGAGAAATATGCGGACGAGAAGTTCGTGCTGTTCTATAACTCCGGCGACGCTTATTCTTCGGGCATCGCAGATTCCTTTAAGGCCCAGGCCGCTGAGTCCAAGCTCGAGATTGTTGACGAGGAGACCTTTAAGGACGACTCCGCCACGAGCTTTACCAACCAGCTGACCAAGGCCAAACAGGCCGGCGCCACCATGATCTTTGCGCCGATCTACTACACGCCGGCGTCCGTCCTGCTCAAGAACGCCAAGGACATGGGCTATGACGTCAAGATGATGGGCTGCGACGGCATGGACGGCATCCTGGGCGTTGAGGGCTTCGATACCTCTCTTGCCGAGGGTCTGCTGCTCATGACCCCGTTCTCCGCCGACGACGAGAAGAACGCCGACTTCGTCAATGCTTACAAGGATAAGTACGGCGATACCCCCGACCAGTTTGCCGCCGACGCCTACGACGGCGTGCACGCGGTGGCCGAGGCCGTCAAGGAGGCCGGTCTTGGTGTCGACGCCGATCCGACCGAGGTCGCCGAGAAGCTGTCCAAGGCTATGCTCAAGATTACCGTTGACGGTCTGACCGGCAAGCTTACCTGGAACGATAAGGGCCAGGTCCAGAAGGAGCCCACGGCGTACGTCATCACCGACGGCAAGTACGTACAGGCCTAATTGGCCGCCTTACATAGAGCGGTTTTGATCCCAAGCAGGGGAGGCTTTGGCCTTCCCTGCTTGCTTGGTATCTAGGGACGATGTAACGTCCCTGTTTCATACATCAACTGGAAACCTATTCGAAAGGGGGATGTGGAACATGACGGTCTTTATCCAATACCTGGTCAACGGCCTGTCCATGGGCAGCGTCTACGCCATCATCGCGTTGGGCTACACCATGGTCTACGGTATCGCCAAGATGCTCAACTTCGCTCACGGCGACGTCATCATGGTCGGTGCCTATATCTCGTTCTGTGCCACGTCGTATCTCGGCCTCCCGGGCTGGGCATCTGTAATTCTCTCTTGTGTGGTCTGTACCGTTCTCGGTGTTCTCATCGAGGGCCTGGCCTATAAGCCGCTGCGCCAGGCAGGCCCGCTGGCCGTTCTCATCACGGCTATCGGCGTGTCCTACTTCCTGCAGAATGCCGCCCAGCTCCTGTGGGGCGCAACGCCCAAGAACTTTACTTCGCTCGTCACCTTCCCGGTGCCGGAGTTCTTGGCCAAGTACAACGTGAGCGCCGTCTCGCTCGTCACCATCGTCGCCTGCCTGGTCATTATGGCCGGCCTGGTGTTCTTTACGGGCAAGACCAAGATGGGCAAGGCCATGCGCGCCGTGTCCGAGGACAAGGCAGCCGCTCAGCTCATGGGCATCAACGTCAACCGCACCATTTCGATGACGTTTGCCATCGGCTCTGCCCTTGCCGCCATCGCCGGCGTGCTGCTGTGCTCTTACTCGCCGGTGCTGCAGCCCACGACGGGTGCCATGCCTGGCATCAAGGCCTTCGACGCCGCCGTCTTCGGTGGTATCGGCTCCATTCCCGGCGCCTTCGTCGGTGGCATTCTCATCGGCATCATTGAGGCGATGGCACAGGCTTACATTTCCACGAGCCTTGCCAACTCCATCGTCTTTGGCGTTCTGATCATCGTCCTGCTCGTCAAGCCTGCCGGCCTCTTGGGCAAGTACGTCCCCGAGAAGGTGTAGGTGAGCGTTATGAAGTTCCTTAAAGACAAGCAGACGCGTCACGACTTTGTCACGTACGCCATGTGCATCGTGGCATTCGCCATCGTGTTCTTTATGCAGTCCAACCACATGATTCCGCGCATGATCGCCGGTCAGCTGGTTCCCATTACGGCCTACATCGTCATGGCCATCTCGCTTAACCTCGTCGTCGGTATCGCGGGCGACCTGTCGCTGGGCCACGCGGGCTTTATGAGCGTCGGTGCCTATACGGGCATCGTCACCGCGGTCGCCCTCGAGAGTGCCGTTCCCTCCGATCCTGTGCGCCTCATCATCAGCATCGTGGTCGGTGCTATCGCCGCGGCCATCCTGGGCTTCTTAATCGGCATTCCGGTCCTTCGCCTGAGCGGCGACTACCTGGCCATCGTGACGCTGGCCTTTGGCGAGATCATCAAAGAGATCGTCACCTGCCTTATCGTGGGCGTCGACTCCCACGGCCTGCACGTGATCTTTAACATCACGGGTAACTCAACGATTGACGACCTGCACCTGCTCGAGGACGGCACCGCCATCATCAAGGGCGCCCAGGGCGCTTCGGGCGTGTCGACGTACTCGACCTTCCTCGCCGGTGCCATCCTGGTCATGGTCGCGCTCGTAATTGTGCTCAACCTGGTCCGCAGCCGTACCGGTCGCGCCATCATGGCCGTGCGCGACAACAAGATCGCTGCCGAGTCCGTGGGCATCTCTGTCACCCAGTACCGCATGATCGCCTTCGTCGTTTCCGCTGCTCTCGCCGGTGCCGCTGGCGCCCTGTTTGGCGGCAACTTCTCGCAGCTCTCTGCCACCAAGTTCGACTTCAACACGTCGATCCTCATTCTAGTGTTCGTGGTCCTTGGTGGTCTGGGCAACATGCGCGGCTCCGTCATCGCTGCGGCGCTGCTCACCGTGCTCCCCGAGCTGCTCCGCCAGTTCTCGGACTACCGCATGCTCATCTACGCCATCGTGCTGATTCTGGTCATGATCTTTACCAACAACCCGCAGCTTAAGGCGTTCTTCGCACGCATTAAGGACCGCTTTGCTCCCAAGAAGGAGGTGGCAGCCGATGCCCAGTAAGTTTGAGTTCAACAAGGGCAAGATGGTCCCGTATCCGTCTGGCGCCATCGTTCCCGACCGCGACCTGGGCGAGCGCCCGGCGCTCGAGTGCATCCACCTGGGCATTGAGTTCGGTGGCCTTAAGGCAGTCGACGACTTTAGCCTGACCATCGGCAAGACCGAGATCGCCGGTCTCATCGGCCCCAACGGTGCCGGCAAGACCACGGTCTTCAACCTGCTCACCAAGGTGTATCAGCCCACGCACGGCACCATCCTGCTCGACGGCGAGGACACCTCGGGCAAGTCGGTCTACCAGGTCAACCGCATGGGCATTGCCCGTACGTTCCAGAACATCCGCCTGTTTAATACCATGACGGTGGAGGATAACGTTAAGGTCGGCCTGCATAACCAGGAGCGTTACTCCGGCTTTGAGGGCGTGCTGCGCCTGCCGACGTATTGGAAGCACGAGAAGGCCGCCCATGAGCGCGCCATGGAGCTG
>CALGKS010000044.1 GCA_937930475.1 uncultured Collinsella sp.
TGACCGGCAGCAGACCATCGCGTCCGATACGCCGTTCGCCGCATCATGGGCGGCGGCGGATCAGCTTTACGCGGACCTGGGCATCGCTACGCCGCCCGTGTCCGACGATCGCGATTGGGACACAATCTATTCCGAAGCCATGGACGAGCGCTATCGCCAAAAGGGGATGATCCTGTGAGCGGAGCCCCTCTTAAAATCATGGTGGATGCGAATGTGTGGGTTGATTCGTTTTGCGTTGACCATGCCGAGTCGCTTGCCGCACGCGCGTTTATTGGGCAGGCGGCGGAGACGGGGGCGTTGCTGTTCTTTCCGGTGCATATTGCTAAGGACGTGCTGTACGTTGTCCAACATGAGTTGAAGCGTAGCGTTCTTGCCAGCGGGAGAGCGCTCGACGAGGCATCTGCCCGTGCAATTGGCGATGCGGCGTTGGCGTTTGTTCGGAACATGACCGAAAACGCCATGGCCGTGGGCGCTGATGCATCCGATCTGTGGCTAGCCGACAAATATCTGTCGCTCCATCGCGATTACGAGGACAACTTGGTACTCGCCGCGTGCAAGCGCGCGCAGGTCGATTACTTGGTGACCAACGATCGCAAACTGCTCGAACATGCCGATCTTGCAGCAAAGACACCTCGTCAAATGATGCCGATTCTTGCTTTGGCCGAACGCGGCGGCGCGGCTATCGGTTGACGCGAACGGTTTGCGGACCTCTTGGACGACGATGCGCCAAGGGGCCCGCGTTTGCTATTTACAAAAGCTCGGCCTTAATGGCGGGACTTTCTGCGAGCTGCTCGGCTGCCTTTTCGTCGGAGCTGTCGAGTGCCGCCAGACTGCGGTAGACCCACTCGTTGACCTGGGTGTTCTTGACGCCTGCGGTCTGCATAAGGGCGCCTACCTCGCGGATTGCTGCGAGCAGATCGGCTTTGGGACCCGCGAGCTCGACCTCGATGTCGTGGTAGGCGGTCACTCCGCGGTTTTCGCTCACGTGGTCGATAAAGCCCTCGACGGTCTCAAGCTGCTGGGCGAGAGTAGCATCATCGTCAGCGTCCAGCGTGACGAGTGCGTTCGATACCGTGAGGGCGGGATGCCCGCAGGGGACAAAGCCCTCGATGACATCCATAGCTTCGGTAATGGTTGAGCCCAGGCCTGCGAGGGCATTGACGAGTTGCTGCTTGGTATCCATAACGGTCCTTTCGACGGGTCAATTTTGCTTGGCGAAAATATACGTGACGCGATCGGTAACAAAAGTGCGAAGTGCGGCGCACATTGGGGTCTTCACAGCTCGTGCATAGAACAGCTGTCCGCTTTCAGAACGTGGTAAGATAACACTCCACAAGCGGGGCTCGCCCCGTATGTTCCTTGAAAAGTCGACGGTTATCGGGTGTTTGCAGGCCCGATACCATCCAGACTTTCCCAACATTCGGGGGCGACTGGTTTCGACACGATAGCTCTGAGAGAGGAAGCAAGCCGAGGTCTCCTCGCCTCGTTAAACAGGGGTACCGTCAAATTGAATTGACAACAACTCTTCTTTTGAGCCTATGGCTCTCGCTGCTTAATTTATAGCGGCGCGTCAACCTGGTGATTTCCCCGACACCGGTGCGACGTCATTTTAGGGGAATGCTCCTGCGCACGTAATCGGTATGGCGCAGGCTAAGACCGAACCGGTTAGGACGCCGCGAGCGTGTCGCTGCGCGCAAAGCGTCCGAGACAAAACCAGCGACTGAGCTTGGAGATGCCGATCAGGGGGCTTTCGTGGACCGGAGTTCGATTCTCCGCGCCTCCACCATACGTAACAGGCAGGTAGAGAAGTGTCTCTACCTGCCTTTTTATTACATATGGATACCGCGGAGAATCGAACTCTATGCAGGGCGCGGGCGTTAAGCAAACGCGAAGCGTTTGTAGCCCGCGGGCGAGGGCGGCGGCAGCCGGCCGAAGCCGGCGCGGATTTGCGAAGCAAATACGCGGATTCTCCGCGCAAACTATCAGCCCAATATGGATGCGATGTTATCGAATCTCAGCCGGCCATGCGCCGCATCAACGGAACCCCAA
>CALGKS010000045.1 GCA_937930475.1 uncultured Collinsella sp.
CATTGGAGACAGGGGAGGGGAATGAGGGCGCCTTGCCGTCAACCATGCGGATGCGCGAGCGGTCACGCTCGGCAACGCTATCGACTGCTTCCTGCTCGAGTCGGGGGCTTGTCAGCTCAACCCGAAAACTCAAAAAAAAATGGACGTCTCGCTTTTTACGGGCGTCGATAGACTTGCGATGGAGCTCGATGGCTTTAATCTGGGAATCCTTGCATCGCAGGGCTCGTTTGGCAGCGCGTCTGCCAACGGCAAGGCAGGCATCCTCATCGCCGGCCTCGTTGAGTGACGCGTGGACTTGGGTGATTTCGATCATCGAGGTCTCCTTAGATGCAAGAAAGAGGCCGTCCGGTGTCCCAGACGGCCCGAATGCGTTTTGATTATAGACTGCGCGGCTATAGGCTGCTTGCAGCGCGAATGCCCGAGATCCAGGCCCATGCAAGGTTAAAGCCGCCACAATCGGCATCGATATCGAGTGCCTCGCCACAGGCGTAAAGCGGGGCACCGGCTGCGTTGTTTACGCAAAGGCGGGATGTCGAGACGCTCTCGATGGATATGCCGCCGCGTGTGACCTGTGCCGAACGCTCCTCCGCCGTTCCCTCGACGAGTAGCTTGAAGTGCTTGAGGATCGAGACGAGATGGACGACATCATGTGAGCCGGGATGGCACCGTTCGAATGCGGCGCAGACGACGTGAGAGAGCTGCGGGGCAAGCATGCCGTCGAGCCAGCGGGGATCGCGGGGCGAAAAGTCGCCGAGCAGTTCAACTCGCTGGTTGAGCATATCGAACAGCTCGCCTTTGGAGAGGTCGGGGAAAACGTCGAGCAGAATCGTGTCACCGTGCTGGGCACGGCGGGAGAGGTTGAAGGCGGCAACGCCCGAGATGCCAAAGGTTCGGAAGAGCACCTCGCCGTCTTCGCGCCAGAGTTCCTCATGATTGCGGGCGAGCGTCAAACGGGCGCGAACGCGCAGGCCATCCAGCGTCTTGAGCGCAGTCTGGTCGCCGAAGACCGATGCCGACACAGGGCAGAGGACGGGGTGTTGCGGGGTGAGGGGAAGATTGAACGTCTTCGCGATGTCGGCAGGGCTGCCGCCCGTAGCGATAATTACGGCCTTTGCCTGCAGCGTCTCGTTCGTGCGAGGGGTGTCGGCGAGTGCCTTCCGAAGCGAGCGGAGTTCCGATTTTCGGTCGTCGTGCTTTTTTGCCTTGAGTGCTCGCGCGGGACGGTCTATTTGGAGCGCCCAGCCCTCGGGGGCTTTAAATGCCGAGACAACGTTTGCTCCACAGATCAAAGTGATACCCAGACGATTGCAAGCGTTGAGAAGCGTATCGCGCACCGATTCGGCACGAAGGGAGCGTGGATACAGCCGGCCCTCCTCGGAGGTCGTCATGATGCCCAGCGAGGAGAAGAAACTGCCGAGCTCTTGCTCAGGCTGGGGACCCATGACGGATTCGACGAATTCGGGGTGGTTGTACCGCTGGAAATCAATTGATTCGTTGGAAAGGTTGCAGCGGCCGTTGCCGGTCGCAAGGAGTTTAAGGCCGCAGGCAACATCGCGCTCAACGATGCAGGCGCTTTTGCCTGCGCGTGCGGCCGTAATGGCGGTGGCGAGACCCGAGGCCCCGCCACCGATTACCAAGACGTCATAGGAGGCGTTTGCG
>CALGKS010000046.1 GCA_937930475.1 uncultured Collinsella sp.
CGTCTACACCGTGACCACCGACGAGCCGCTGCGGTACGGCGACCTCTTCCAGCGTGCGTTCGACGGGCAGGTATTCCGCTGCACGTCGAACGCGGACGACGGCGCCGCGCCGTGCTGCGCGTCGTTTTCCTTCGGCCAGTGCAGCGCGGAGGAGTGGGAGGTGCCGGATGGCGACTAAGGCGGCAGCGCTGCAGGCGTGGCTCGAGGGCTTCGGGCTGCCCGTGTACCGCGACTCGGCGGTGCCGGGCGAGGCGAAGATGCCCTACATCACCTACGACCTGCCGACCGCGTCGTTCGGCACGCAGTGCAACTCCGAGGTGAACCTCTGGTACCGGACCTCGTCCGAGGCCGCGCCCAACGCCAAGGCCGAGGAGGTCGCCCGGGCGCTGGGGCTGTCGGGCGTGCTGCTGCCGTGCGACGGCGGCGGCATGTGGGTGATGCAGGGCGATCCGTTCTGCAACGCCATGGCCGACGAGGACAACGCCGTGAAGCGCCGAATCATCAACCTGACCATTGAGTACATGACCAGCTACTAGGAGGTCATATGTCTAAGTTCACGCGCATCCCCGAGAACACGTTCAAGGAGATCGTCATCAACGCGGGCCTGCTCGCCACGAATTTCAACCCCAAGACCGCCGAGGTCGCGGAGTCCGAGCTGATGGGCGCGACGAGCGGCGGAACCAGCTTCGCCGCCACGCCCAGCTTCATCGACTACGGCGAGGACATCGACAACTGCCCCGCCAACACGATGGAGCTGAAGCGCATCGACAGCATCGAGGCCAAGCTGAGCGGCACGTTCGTGACGCTGAACACCGCGCTCGGCAAGAAGCTCGCGGCCGCAGCCGACGAGACCGAGGGGAAGATCGTCCCGCGCTCCGCGCTCTCGGAGGAGGACTTCGCCGACATCTGGCTCATCGGCGATTACTCGGGCGAGAACGGCAACGGCTATATCGCCATCCGCCTCATCAACGCGCTCAACACGGGCGGTCTGCAGATCACGACGCAGAACAAGGCCAAGGGCCAGTTCGCGTTCGAGTTCACGGGCCACTACTCAATCAAGAGCCCCGAGATCGTGCCCTACGAGCTGTATATCAAACAGGAGATTGGAGCCTAACCATGAAGCTGGAGAACCTTAACGCCGACGAGTTCCAGAACGCCATGTGCCTGCTGGCGGACGTTGCCGAGGACGTCATGAACGGCGAACTCGGCGCGAAGGCCAAGGCCGCCTACGCCAAGTTCCGCTCCGACTCCGCCAAGGTCAAGGCCAAGGCGACCGCCAAGGCCAAGGGCGACCCCGAGGCCGCGAAAGCGGCCGCAACCGCCGAGGTCAACGGCCTCGCCGTGGACATGGTGGTGGGGCTTCTGCCCGACGTGCTGCGCCAGGGCGGCGAGATCAGCTACAAGCTGCTCGCCGCACTCGACGGCCAGACGCTCGAGGAGTACAAGGCCGACTTCACCGTCAAGAAGTGGGTGGCCGACATCAAGGATGCCATCGACGGTATCGACGGCATCAAGGACGTCCTGGCTCCTTTTTTTGGATAGCCGCCGAGGACCCATCTCACATATGGCTCTGTCTGGGCGAGTACGTCGGTCCACGGCGTGCTCGCCCTTTCTCTAGGTACATGGTCGCGCGGTGGCGCGAGCGGGACGAGCGGGAGGCGTTCCGCGTGTACCTGAGCGAGTCTGTGCGCCTCATGGCGCAGGGGAAGTGGCTCAAGGAGCCCTTCCTGAGCATCGTCAACGGCGGTGCGGGCGATGGGTCCGAGGCGGAGGACACGCGCGGCGGCGACGAGATCGCCGCAGACATCATCGAGCGGATTGGATTGAAGGTGGTCTAGGTGAACCTTCTCGACCTGATGATCAAGGTCGGCCTCAAGGACGAGGCCAGCGGAAAGGCCGAGGGCGTGGCCTCGAAGGTCGTCGGCACGCTCGGCAAGGCCGGCGCGACCGCCGCCAAGGCGATAGGCGTTGGCGTCGCCGCCGTGGGGGCGGGCGTCACCGCCATCACGGGCATGAGCATGAGCGCATACGCCGCATACGAGCAGAACGTCGGCGGCATCCAGAAGATTTTCGGCAACATGGGCAAGTCGCTCGACGAGTATGCCGCGCTTACGGGACAGACCGTCGAGCAGTGCTCCGGTAAGTGGGAGCAGCTCGAGCAGGCCCAGACGACGGTGCTGGCAAACGCCGACCGCGCCTACATAACGGCCGGCCTGAGCGCCAACCGGTACATGGAGCAGGTCACAGGCTTCTCGGCCTCGCTTGTCAAATCGCTCGGGGGCGACACGGTCAAGGCGGCCGAGTACGCCAACACGGCCATGGTCGACATGAGCGACAACGCAAACACCTTCGGCACGGCGATGGAGGACCTCCAGAACGCGTACCAAGGATTTGCCAAGCAGAACTACACGATGCTCGACAACCTCAAGCTGGGGTATGGCGGAACCAAGGAGGAGATGCAGCGCCTCGTCAAGGACGCGCACGCCGTCAACTCCGCCGTGGACGAGTCGAGTCTCTCATTCGACAATATCGTGCTCGCTATCCATACGATGCAGGAGCAGATGCAGATCGCCGGTACGACCTCGCGCGAGGCCGCGACGACCATCGAGGGCTCCTGCAACATGGCGAAGGCCGCCTGGGAGAACTGGATAACGGAGCTGGGCAAGGACGACGCCGACATGGGCAAGCTCACCGAGGAGCTGGTACAGTCGGTCGAGACGGCGGCCTCGAACGTCATCCCGCGCGTGGCGACCATCGCCGGCACTGCGCTGTCGCAGCTGCCGAGCCTTGTCACGTCGGTCGGGCCCGTGCTCGGTCAGGCGTTCGTCAGCATCTTCACGCAGGCACTCGACAGCGCGGCGGCAGCCGTGCCCGGGCCCATGGGCGACATCCTCTCCGCCGTGTCTGACGGCGTGGGCGAGATCGGCGAGCGCCTCAAGGGCCTTGGCGAGATCTGGGCGGTCGGGGACAACCCGCTGGAGTCGCTGCACCTCGCCATGGTCTACGGGCTGACGCTGCTCGACGGCGACCTGTCCGAGAACCTGCCGTCCATCATGGAAAGTGGCCTACAGATTCTCACAGGCCTCTCAGAGTCCATAGCCGAGAACGCAGGCGTTCTTACTGAGGGCGCGGCCAACCTCATAGTCGGCCTGGCGCAGGGAATAGCCGACAGCCTGCCCACCATCATCGAGCAGGCGCCGGTCATCGTGCAGAACCTCGCCAACGCGATCAACGACAACGCGCCGACGCTGCTCGGTGCCGGCCTCCAGGCGATAGCGACGCTCGCAATGGGCATCGTGCAGGCCATACC
>CALGKS010000047.1 GCA_937930475.1 uncultured Collinsella sp.
GTACAATGGCGAACAGGTCGCTACCTGTCGCGCGCGCCAATCGATCCGCAACGTCCATGGTGGTTCCCGTTGCGCTGAAAAATGCTACGAGTGTATTAGACATCTGGAATCCTTTCGTTGCTGCGGTTTCGACTTTATGACGGGGTGCTACTTGGTTTCACTCGTGTCGTCGGCGTAGACTTCCTTGGCCATGTTGAAAGCCGCCCAGGCGTTGGGCCATCCGGCGTAAAAGGCAATGTGAGTAAGAAGCTCTGCCATCTCCTCGCGCGTCACACCATTCGTGCGCGCGCTGGCCAGGTGATACTTGAGCGAGCTGTCGGTAATGCCCTTGC
Source organism: uncultured Collinsella sp. (assembly GCA_937930475.1). Lineage (GTDB taxonomy): Bacteria > Actinomycetota > Coriobacteriia > Coriobacteriales > Coriobacteriaceae > Collinsella. The sequence continues at coordinate 333 of CALGKS010000047.1, forward strand.
CGATGAGCGCGCTCACGGTGACGATGCTGCGCAGCTTGAGCGGTAACTTGTCCTCGCGATTCCAAACCTCGCCAAAGAGAATGTCATCGTTGAGGTGCGCGAACTCTGGAGCGAACTCGCCCAGTGCGTCGTGGCCTGCGGTCTGCTTAATGGTCATGGTGGTTACTCCTTTGATGTGCGTGAGCAGCACCCGGTTGAGACGCTGCGCAGCTGGTAGATGAGGTAGTCGAGGCACTCGAGTTTCTTTTGCTCAGTGTGAATACTGTCGAGCAATTCGCGACGATATTGTTTGAGTAGGCAGATACGTGCGCAGCCGCTGGCAGCCGAGGCATACTGCTCGATAAGCTCTTCGCTGCAGCCGGCATCGCGAAGGTTGTCGACGATGTTGCCGTCCATGGTCCTACCTCGAGGTTTTGACTTTGGTGGTGCCGGCAAGCGGCTTCTCGCCCGGGCGGCTTTTGGGTCCCACGAGCGCGTGCGGCTGATAGAGCTCCTCGAGGAAATCGACCTCGGCGGGGGAGAGCGTTAGATCGAGCGCGGCTACGGCGTCGTCGACGCGTTCGGGTTTGGAGCAGCCCACGATGGGGGCCTCGACCCCGCGTGCCCAGTGCCATGCCAGCGCAACTTGCGACATGGGAACGCCGTGGTCGGCAGCAACCTTGGCCACGTGCTCAACGATGGGCATGTCGATAGCGCGGTCGTGGTCGTATTTGTTGACCATGGTCTTGTCGGTGGTGCCGCGCGTGCTGGCGCTTTCCCAGGTGGGACGGCAGAGGTGTCCCGATGCCATGGGGCTGTAGGGCGTGATTGCCATGTTGTACTGGCGGCACACGGGAATCATCTCGCACTCATCCTCGCGGTAGAGCAGGTTGTAGTGACATTGCATGCTCGTAAAGGGCGTCCAGCCGTTGTCGCGTGCGACAATCTGCAGGTTATGCAGCTGGTAGGCGTACATGGCGCTGGCGCCGAGCGCGCGCACTTTGCCCTCGCGTACCAGGTCGTCGAGCGCTTCCATGGTCTCTTCCATGGGTACGTCGTAATCGAAGCGATGGATGATGTAGAGGTCCAAGTAATCGGTGCCGAGGCGTTTGAGTGAGCCTTCGATCTCGCGCTTGATGGCCGCGGCGGAAAGGCCGCCTTCGTTAAAGTGGACCTTGCTCGCGAGCACGACGTCCTCGCGCGCGATCCCTAGGTCGCGCAGCGCGGCGGCGATGTATTCCTCGCTCGTGCCAAAGCTGTAGCAATTGGCGGTGTCGATAAAGTTGATGCCGGCGTCGAGCGCGCGCTTAATGACGGCGCGAGTGTCGTCGGGCCCGATGGTCCACTGGTGGAAGTCGGGGCTGGCCTCGCCAAAGCTCATGCCGCCCAGGCAGAGTTTGGAGACTTTGATGCCGGAATGTCCGAGGGGTGTGTACTGCATGGCGTTCTCCTTGTTCTTGAGGGGATGGCTATAGCGTACGTTGATGTGCCGATGATGTATATTGCTTATATCGACTAGCTGGATATAGGAGAATCGAATGGCTAGACGAAGAACGAATCTAGCCGGATTGGGGGGTGCCGTGGAACTGCGAACGCTGCGTTATTTTCTTGCTGTGGCACGCGAGGAAAACATGACCGAGGCGGCAAATGTGCTGCATGTGACGCAACCCACGCTGTCACGCCAGATTGCCGACTTGGAACGCGAACTGGGCGTCGAGCTGTTTGAGCGCACCAATCGGTCGTGCGTGCTTACGAGCGACGGCATGCGCCTGCGCCAGCGTGCCGAGGAGATTGTCTCGCTGGTTGAGCAGACCGAGTCGGAGCTGGCAGATCGGGATCTTGGCATTGCGGGCAATATCCGCATTGGCGCTGGCGAGACCCAGTCGATGCGGCTGGTGCTCGACACTTTTGCGGAGCTGCGTCGCGACCATCCCGGCGTGACGGTTGAGCTTTACACTGGCAATGCCGACGCGGTAGAGGAGCGCTTGGAGCGTGGCCTGCTCGATTTTGCCCTGCTGTTGGAGCCCGTTAACGTCGCGAAATACGAGTGGATCCGTATGCCCGAGGTGGATCGAGCCGGTGTGGTTGTCGCGGCGAATGGACCATGGGGCGACTTGGACGTGCTGACGCCTGCAGATGTTGCGCAGATGCCGTTGCTGCTGAGTTCGCGCACGTCGAATCGAGCGCTGGATTTAGCGGCGTGGTCTGGTGGTGCCCTTACTATCGATGACCTCAACGTCGTTGGGCATTTCGACTTGATCGGCAACGCATCGCATCTGGTGTGTTCGGGTGCTGTATGTGCCGTTGGCATTGGCAGCCTGTTGCAGGTGGATGAATGCAGCGACCTGCGTTTTATCCCGTTTGAGCCGCCGCTTGCCATCGCGTCGTACCTGGTGTGGAAAAAATATCGCCTGCGCTCCCGCGCCTGCGAAGAGTTCCTGAACCGTTTGAATGG
>CALGKS010000048.1 GCA_937930475.1 uncultured Collinsella sp.
ACGTGCCCGTAAGCTGCGTGATCGTATGGTCGCCGGGCTCGATAAGGCTGGTTGCCCGTGTGCCGTTGAGTTGGAGATTGTCGAGGAATCGTCGACCCCCGGTGGCGGCTCGCTGCCTACCGTGGAGCTGCCCACGATGTGCGTTGCCGTGCGTCTTGTTGACGAGCGCCTGACGGTCGACGCGCTCAAGCGCTCGCTTGTCCAGGACTTCGACACACCGGTCGTCACGCGCACCTCGCACGACAACATTCTGTTTGATGTGCGCACGCTCGTTGGCGACCGCGATATCGAGACGGCGGCATCGACGCTCGTCGCGTGCGTTGGGAAGGCGATTGCTCGATGAGTGAGGTTCAGGCGCTGGTGGAGTGTCCCGTTATCGTTGGCACGGCGGGCCACGTTGACCACGGTAAGTCGGCACTGATCGAGGCGCTGACCGGCAAGAATCCCGACCGTCTGGAGGTTGAACGCCGTCGCGGTATGACCGTGGAGCTTGGCTTTGGCGAGCTGGCGCTGCCGAGTGGCAAGATCGTCGGCCTGGTCGACGTGCCGGGCCACGCGCATTACCTGCGCGCTATGGTGCAGGGCGCCACGGGTATCGACGTGGCCGTGCTGGTGGTTTCGGCCGTCGAGGGCGTGATGCCGCAGACCCGCGAGCACGTGCATGTGCTGGAGCTGCTGGGCATCACACACATGGTGGTCGCACTGACGATGTGCGACCTGGCTGATGCCGAGATGACCGAGCTTGCCGAGCTTGATGTCGATGACTTTTTGTCGGACACCGTGTTTGCGGACGCGCCGATCGTGCCTGTGTCGTCCAAGACAGGCGAGGGGATCGAACGACTGCTCGCCGTGCTCGACGAGCAGGTGGGTGCCTGCTGGGATGCCTGTCGCGAGCGTGCCGAGCGGAGCGATGCCGCGCCGCGCCTGCCGATTGACCGCTGCTTTACGATCAAGGGCGTCGGCACCGTCGTGACGGGAACGCTGCACGATGCGCCGGTTGCGGTGGGCGACGAGCTGATGGCTTTGCCGTCGCGTACGGTCTGTCGTGTGCGCGGGATTCAGGTACATGACGATACGCCGCGGGCGTTGCCCGGCCAGCGTGTGGCGCTCAACTTGGTGGGCGATGCCGTCGCCGCGCTCGATCGCGGTGAGATGCTCGGCGTGCCGGGCCGCTTTGGCCAGTCGATGCGCTTTATGATGACGTTTACGTATTTGGGTCGCGAGGGAGCCAAACCGCGTGTGCTCGAGTCGGGTGCGCGTGTGCACGTGATGGCGGGTACGGCCGAGGTTGTCGGTCGCATCATGTTCATGGAGGGCGAGGCCCCCATGGCGGTGGGAGAGACGCGAGTGGTGCAGGTACGCTTGGAGGAACCGCTTCCGCTGCGCGCCGGCGACCATGCCGTGGTGCTGTCCTATTCGCCGGTTATGCTTATTGGTGGAGGGCGCGTGCTGTTGTCGCGATGCCGCCGTTCGCGCGAACTTACTGAGGGGGAACGCGTGCTGTACGCGGCGCTCGAGTCCGGCGATATCGCGGGCGGTGTGGGCGCTTGGCTGGCGCTGCAGACGCTGCCGGTTACGGCGATTGATGTTGCCGAGGCTTTGGATCTTGGTGTCGGCGAGGTCGATGCCGCACTGCGCGGGTTGGTGGCGCAGGGCTCCGTTCGCAAGCTTGCCGTGGGTGATGCGGACCTCTTGGCGGACGCCGTGGTGCTCGACGCCGCGATGGATGCACTGGCGGCGACCCTGTCAGCCATGCACGCGGCGGCTCCCAAGGAGACAGGCTTTACGCCCGGCGCCGTTGCCCATGCTGCGTGGCCTGCCGCTGATGAAGGCGTTGCCGCGGCCCTGATTTACGAGGGCTGCTCGCGCGGCGTGTGTGCCTCCGAGGGCGCTGAGGTGTTCGACCCGCACTCCGCTGCCGCCGCGGCGCGTGTGGTGCGCGAGGCCTGCGAGCGCATCGTTTCCTTGCTGGACGAAGCTGGCCTCGATGCGCCGATGTTGCCCGAGGTGGGCGAGCAGTTGCAGCTCGATCGCGACACCATGACGCGTGCCCTGCGCGAGCTTTCGCTCAACCGTTCCATCGTAAAGGTCGAGCGC
>CALGKS010000049.1 GCA_937930475.1 uncultured Collinsella sp.
CGATTTGTCTGAACTCAGTTGGTGTCATTCCAAGTTTGTCCACTATGATGCGAGCTTTTTCCCATGTAGGGCTTTTTGTCCGGCCAGTAATCAGTTTTGAGAGGTACTGCGCCGACAGGCTCTCATCTGCGAGATCAATTGCGCGCAAACCTCGCTCATCCAGCACGAGTTTCAGTGTTTTCCCAAAAGACACGTCAACCACTCCTTTCATTCTCAATTGTACCAATTCGGAAAAAAATATCCTATAGGCGAAAAATATTGCTTGCAAAATAGCCTATAGGCGATTATCCTAAAAATCGCCGATAGGATATTAGTGCAGGTGAGGAGGTGAAAATATGTGCAAGGGAATTTGCAATGAGGTCGGTGCTTGGCTTTTGAAGCCAGGTAATTCGAAAAGTGAGTTGGCAGAGAGTCTTGGAATTACAACGCGGAGTCTGCGCAACAAGCTAAATGGCGAGCAGCCATGGCTTTGGTGCGAGGTCTGCAAGATCGCTGAAATCATCGGCTGCTCACTTGATGACCTCAGCGACGAGGCGGCTTAGCCCGCACCTGATCGCCACATCGTGAGGTACGACCTTTTGGCGGTGGTCAGTACGTGTGCCATGTCCTGCCAATCGCAAGGTGGCTCAGCGGCAAGCCGGTTCGCTCCTTTCAACCGGTAGTCAACCTGATGCCGTGCCTCACGATGTGGCGATCAATCTCTAAAAGAAAAGGCCTAGTAGTGCTGCAACACCACCAGGCCAACGGTCAAGGAAAGCTGGTAAGCAAAATGACCAAAGCAATTGTATCATCCGCCGCTATTTTCGCACTCCTGCTCATGGTCGAGCCGATCTGCACATTCATCGACAGCCTGCCACCTGCGCTCAACATGGCGCTCGTCTTTGTCATGGTCGGCGCAATCATGCTCGCCTTTTGGCTCATGGTGCGCCGCGAGCTCGAGCTTTGCGAGGGACATTATGAGCGCTGATGAGTTCTCCGAGCGCTTCAAGCGCGAGCTGACCGAGTGGTTTGCCAAGGACGAGACCCGTAATGAATTTGAGCAATGGAAAGCAAACAAGGAGGTGGCGAGGTGAGTGAGGATTGCATCCCAGGTTCGTGCAAGTACGAGACCTACACGATGCGCACTGTTGCAAATAAGTATCTCTGCAATGGCTGCACTCGTTTGGGTCACGAGATGAGAGTCACGTGCAAAGGCGACGGTTATTGTTTCTACGCCGATAAAGATAGCGTTTTCAAGATCACCTCAATCGAGGTCATCGATGAGAGCATGGGCATCTATCGCCAGGCTGTTTTGGCTAACGAGCGCGGTGACGCCTACCTGGTCAAGCATTTCGAGCGTAAGGATGCCAAGGAAACAAGATGGCGCTCTGCGTTTTGCTTCGTCTACAGGTACGACTTGGCAAAAGGCCTTGTGGACACAACTGAGCATGTAGCGAACGTCAAGAAAATGCCATTCTCCAATTCCATTGACGAGGTCGTGCGACAGCTCGGAATTAGCTACGACAGGCACCTGTATAACTATTCGATTCGAGGCGAGGTCTGATGGAGCTTAGGGAGCCATATCAGATGGCTGCTGCCAGTGAGCAACACCTACCATACCGCGCCACGGCAGACGTTGTTGTCCTCGACGGTGACGGGAGCAGGTGGATGAGAGAGCGGACTGGCCAACTCATCGAGGATGAAGACGGTCATACGTCCTGCTCTGAGTGTGGATGCGCTGCACTGTACATGAGCGATGCAGCGTTTTGTCCCGACTGTGGCTGCAGGCTGGGAGGTGGCGAAGATGGCCCTCACCGAGAAGGAGCGCGAGGAATTAAAGAATGAGCTTCGCCCCGTCGTTAAAAGAATGCTTGATGAACAGCATGTTGCGACTGCGATTGCCAACGCTATGCGCAGACGTCCAGATCTGACTTGGTCTGAGCTTGCCGGCGTGTTTTGCGAGGTCATGGGCTATCGGCCGATACGCTGCCCACACTGCGGAAAGGGGATTGCAAATGCCGACGAGTAATAGGCGAGCAATTGCCAATGAGCTGCGCCGTGTTGCGAGTGATTCCCTGGATGGCGAGAGCTTGCAGCGCGCGCTTGCCAGGATTACTG
>CALGKS010000050.1 GCA_937930475.1 uncultured Collinsella sp.
ATTCAGATGGGCGAGAAGATTGTAATCGAGGTCGGCGAGGTTCCGAGTGCGGCGCTCGGTGCCGTCGCAAGCCTGCCGCACGTTCTGGACCTTTCGGCAACGGCGGGGCAGCTCACGTTTTCGTGCGAAGCGAGCCCGCACAACCTGACGGACATTCTCGATGCGCTGCGCTCGCATGACGTGCCGCTCGGCCGCATCTATTCCGAACCGCCGACCCTCAACGACGTGTTCCTCGAGATCACCGGCCGCGAGCTGCGCGACTAGGGGGCAGCTATGTTCAACACCATTATCATTACGGTCAAGACGCTGCTGCGCCGGCCGAGCACGTGGGTTTGGGGCGCTCTCTTTCCCATCGCGCTTTCCACGATGTTCATGTTTATGTTTGCGAATCTGAGCTCCGACGGCACGGTCGACCCGGTGCCGGTGGCCGTCGTGGCGGATGAGGATTGGGACGCCTCGACCTTTAAGGATGTGGCGACGTCGCTTGCCAAGGAGGGCGACGACCAGCTGCTCGAGATCCACGAGTGCGACGACGCAGCCGATGCGAACCGTGCGCTCAAGGCCGGCGAAGTCGCGGGCATCTACACGGTCGATGCCGCGGGCACGCCCAAGCTCACGCTGCTTTCGAGCTACGACGGCTCGCGTGCCTCGTCGGTGCTCACCGACCGCAGCATCCTTGAGACGGTGGCAAGCTCGTATACGCAAAATGCCGAGCTCATGTCCCAGATTGCTCAAAACAACCCGGCGGCGCTCGCCGACCCGGAGGCGGTTGCGCGCGCCCTGTCGCTCGAGGGCGGCACCCGCCGCGTAAGCCTGACACGCACCACGCCCGATGGCACGGTCATCTACTACTACGCGCTCTTTGGTCTGGTCGCGATGATGTCTGCCGAGTTTGCCGCCTTGAGCGTCGTCGACTTGCAGCCCAATCTGTCGGGCTTAGGGGCCCGTCGTTGTGTGGGCGGTCTTTCCAAGACGGCGTCGCTGGCCGGTATCTTTATCGGCTCGTGGCTTGTCTCCTTTGCTTCGATGGCGGTCGCGATCGGCTACGTGCGTTTGGTCGTGGGTGTCGACTTTGGCGGACGCGAGGGGCTCTGCCTAGTGGGCGGCGCCGCCTCCGCTCTTGCGGCGACGGGTCTGGGGCTCTTTGTGGGCACGCTGCCCGTTAAGGGTGGCAAGGCGTCCAAGTCGGGCATCCTCACGGGCTTTGCCACCACGTGTGCCCTGTTCGCCGGCCTTTACGGCGAGCCGGCGATGGCGCTTGCCGACGACGTCGCCCGCGCCTGCCCGGCCGAGTGCTGGCTCAATCCCGTCAAGCTTATCTGCGACATGTTCAACCGCCTGTATTTCTTTGAGGACCTGGGTCCCTTTGCCGTGCGCGCGGGCGCGCTCGTCCTGATGGCCCTGGTGTTTGTCGCCGCCGCCACGCTGATCTTTGGAAGGAGCCGCTATGAGCACCTTTAAGACCGCGCTTCGCATGGCGCTGGCACACCCGTTCTACCTGCTCATCTATACGGTGTTCATCTCGCTCATGGGCGTATTCATCGCGGCCTCGGTGAGCTGGAACTCGTCGCGGCTTACCGAGTACGAGCCCTACGACACCAACGTGATCGTGGTCGACCGCGACAATAGCGACCTTTCGCGTGCGCTTACCAAGCACCTGGGGTCGCGCTTCGAGCTGGTCACGGGCGTTGGCGACGACACATACGACCTTGCGGACGCGCTCTCCAAGAGCAACAGCGCCAAGGGTAGCGCCGACTGCGTGTTCTTTATCCCGGAGGGGTTTGAGGGCGACCTTGTTACGGCCGCCCGCGCGGGGGAGTCTCTGCCCAAGCTCGATGTGACCTACGGCGCCGGCACCATGGCAGCGGCGCTTTCGTCTGCCGAGGCCTCGCGCTGGATCTCGCTCGCGGGTGCTGCGGCGGCCCTAGAGCCCGCCGCCTCTAACGGCAGCGTCGCCAAGGCTGCCGAGCATGCGGCCGCCAAGCGCGCCGAGGTCCAGATCGAGCAGGTCAAGGTCGACTCGACGGCCGCCGCCACGCTCGAGTCGTACTTCAACTTTGGCGCGTACGCGATCATCTCGTCGGTCATCGTGTCGGTGGGGCTGGTGTCCTCGGGCATGAACGAGCCCGAGCGCGTGCGTCGTATGGATGCCGGCCCAATCTCCGAGCGCCAGCGTTCGCTCGCCGTGTTTGCGGCCGCCACTGTGATCACCGTCTGCATCTGGTTTGTGTCGAGCATGATGGGCGTCGTGGGCTTTGCCGGCGCGGTTGCGGAGGTCGGCGTGGGTCGTGTGTGCCTGGCGCTGGCGGCGACGTTTGCCCTGGCGTGCACGCCGCTGGCCGTTGGCTTTGCGTTGTCGAGTCTGGGTGCGCGCGAGGAGCTGCTCAACGGTGTGGGCAACCTGCTTGGCATGCTCATGACGTTTTTGGGCGGCGCCTGGATGCCGCTGTCGCTCATGGGTTCGGCCGTGCAGACCGTGGCGCATTTTGTGCCGACGTTTTGGGTGAACGACGCGATCGGCAAGGCGCTTACCTCGGATTTGACGTCTGCCGTGCTGGGCGACATCGCCTGCGACCTAGGCGTCACGGCACTCTTTGCCGTGGCCATCGCCGCCGCAGGCCTCGCGCTCTCGCGCACCAAATCCCGCGCCTAGCTACCCAGTCATTGGGGACGTTCTTAAACGACTAGTCATCGGGGACAGTCTTTGCCGATTCGCCGGCTCGCCGGCCGCGCCGGCAAGGACTGTCCCCAACTGCCGGGTGGCGAAAGAGCGTCCCTAGCGGCACTCATTGGGGACAGACTTAAATGAGCGATTTCACTCATTTAAGTCTGTCCCCAATGAGTAGGTTGGAAAAAATTGCGCCTGCCGCTTAAAAATAGTTCGCCGAGGTTTACTATTACCCTAGAAAAGTAGTAGAAGGCTAACAATGGGGGATGACATGGCAGCGCAGAAAGCCTACGTCCAGGTCAACGGACTCAAGAAACACTACGGCGACGGCGATGCGCGCCTGATGGTGCTCGACGGTATCGATACGTCCATCAACCGCGGCGAAATCTGCGTCATGCTGGGGCCCTCGGGCTCGGGCAAATCGACGTTCCTCAATCTCATCGGCGGCCTAGAGGATGCCGACGGCGGCTCCATCATGGTGGACGGCTGCGACCTCACGGTGCTCAAGCCTACCGACCTGGGCGAGTATCGCCGCCGTGAGCTGGGTTTTGTCTTCCAGTTCTACAACCTGGTGCCCGATCTCACCATCAAGGAGAACATCGAGGTCACGGCGCACCTGTCCAAAAACCCGCTCAATGTCGACGACCTGCTGCGTTCGCTGGGCCTCTACGAGCACCGCAACAAGTTCCCGCGCCAGGTTTCGGGCGGCCAGCAGCAGCGTTGCGCCATCGGTCGTGCGCTCGTCAAAAACCCGGGCCTGCTGCTGTGCGACGAGCCCACGGGCGCGCTTGACTACAAGACGTCCAAGGAAATCTTGCAGCTCATGGAGGACGTCAACCGCACCTACGGCTGCACCATCATCATTGTCACCCACAATGCCGCCATCGCGCGCATGGCAAATCGCGTGCTGCGCCTGCGCGACGGGCGCATCGTCGAGGACGAGCTCAACGAGTCGCCCGTCGCGGCCGCCGAGCTCGATTGGTAGGCGGCGCCATGACACCTCTCGCAAAACGTCTCCCGCGCGAGCTGCGCCGCAATATCGGCAAGTACCTGGGCATCTTTTTGCTTATGTGCGGAAGCATCGCCCTCACGTCGGGCTTTTTGCTCGCGGCGCATTCCATCGGTTGCCTTATCGACGACATGCGCGATGCGTACACAATCGAGGACGGCCGCGTGACCACCTCCTTCGAGGCCACCAAAGACCAGCTCAAGGCTGCTGAGGATGCAGCCGACGACGTCGGCGGCGTCACGCTCTACAAGAACTTCTCTATCGACGCCATCATCAAAAAGGCGACTGGCGACGACGGCACCAAGCGCACCCTGCGCACCTACGCGCATCGCACCAAGGTCGATATTGCGTCCTACTGTGAGGGCAAGCAGCCAAAGGCGGACGACGAGGTGGCCATCGACCGCGTCTTTGCCACCAACAACGACCTCGCCATCGGCGATAAGGTCGAGCTCGAGGGGCGCACCTACACCATCTGCGGCATCATAACCCAGCCCGATAGCCAGGCGCTGTTCCTCAACAATTCGGACTTTACGGTGAACACCATCACGTACGGCGTGGCCGAGGTCACCGACGCCGGTTTTGCTGCGCTCGAGGATGCCGGCGGCGCGCCCGCCTACACCTACTCCTTCACCTTTGCCGATCGCGACCTCCTCACCGCGGACCGCATCGATGCCGAGCAGGATATGGTCGAGGCGCTGACCGATGCCAATGCGCGCGTGGACGATCTGATCGATGCCGATTCCAACCAGGGCATTGGCTATGCGCGCGACGACGTGGACGGCGACTCCATGATGTGGATGACGTTGCTCGACATCATCATCGTGATCATGGCGTTCGTCTTTGTGGTGCTCACCGACGCCACCATCGAGGAGGAGGGCGCCATCATCGGCACGCTGCTCGCCAGCGGCTATCGCCGCCGCGAGATCGTGCTGCACTACCTGGCACTTCCCGCCATCGTGGGCGTGCTCGCGGCGCTTTTGGGCACCGCGTTCGGCGTTGCGTTCTTTACCGAGCCCATGCGCGGTCTCTACTACGGCTCGTACAGCCTGCCGCCCTTCCAGGTGTACTGGAGCTGGGAGATCTTCGTGAAGTGTGCCGTGGTTCCCGCCGCCGCGCTCATCCTCATCACGCTGGTGGGTCTGCTTCGCAAGATGGGCAAGACGCCGTTGCAGTTCCTTCGTCACGCTGTCTCTTATACACA
>CALGKS010000051.1 GCA_937930475.1 uncultured Collinsella sp.
GGGGCCCGCCGCAATGGCGAATCTCCTGTCAAGCTCCTTGTAGCAGGCCGTCATCACGCCGAGCATGTAGGTCGCGAACGGGGTGTAGTCGTTCTCGCCATCCTGCCACCCGGCGGAGCTTGCGCCGAGCGCCTCATAGTACGTTTCCTTCGATCTTTCGATTTCCTTTTCGATCGATACGTATTTTCCGACCGTGTATCCGCATCGGTATAGGAGGAGCAGGGTGAGCAGCCTGCTCATGCGCCCGTTCCCGTCGTTGAACGGGTGGATGCTCACGAAATCGAACACGAACACCAGCGACACGAGGACGGGATCGTACGTTCCGGCTTCGATGTGCGCCCGGTATTCCCTGCAGATGGCGTCTACCGCCGCCGGAGTCGCGGCGGCGCTCGTAGGCCTGAACCTTGCGACCATCTCCCCGCTGGCCGACCTCTCGGCGATCACGTTGTCGGAATCCTTCCACCTTCCTGCGAACGAGTCGCCATTGAACCTGTACAGGTCGCGATGGAGCTGCAGGATCACGCCGGGTGTCACGGGTACGGCATCGTGCCTTTCGTGGATCATGTCGAGCACGAACCTGTATCCGGCTATCTCGCGCTCGTCTCGATTCTTCGGCTCGGCCTTCTCGGCCATCAGGTCGCGAAGCCTTTTGTCCGAGGTCGCGATGTTCTCGATCTTGTTTGACGCGCTCGTGCTCTGTATTTTTGCGACCTCGACGAGGCTTTCCAGCACGTCAGGCCTCGTCGCCTCGTAAAGCGCTTGTCTTCCGCGGTGCTCCCTCATATCGCCGATAGACGACATGATTTCGGGCGACACAAGGGTGCTGAGCTGCCTCGAATAGTCGAATTGAGCCATGGAGTATCTTCGCCACATTCCTTGTATCCTCGCCAAATATAAATAATATGGCGAAGATACTCCATATGTGGCGAAGATACAAGGGTAGGTGTGCCGCATGCGATACAATCGCATGCGGGGACGCTTCGCCGCCTGGGCAGCACCTACCGTTTAGGAGGTACTCCCATGGACGCAAACACCATCAACGCGACGTGCAACGTTTTACTGGTGGTAATCGGAATCATCGGCCTTTTGCTGGTGAGGAAGGAATGAACCGGCGAACGCGGTTTTTGGCATAAAAGAAGCCGGGGACCCTTGCAAAGTAACCCGGCTTTGAACTAGTCGAGAAACGCTGCCCAGTGCGCTGGGGCGTCCTCGCCATGCATTCTAGCAAGCGCCAGGCCGGTTGGCAAATCGGCTAAGCGTCCCCCAATAAGGGGTTTTAATTGCCTTCTATGTGTTCAAAAATACTGTATTGATAATATACCCCCTAATAGGGGTTTCAGGGGTTCCGAGGGCGGGCCCCTTGCTTTTGCGCGAGACTGTTCAATAACTTCATTGATAATATACGCCGCGTATAGAACACCCTCGGGGAGGGGCTTTGGGTATGGCTTTCGAGGCGATCCGGATGGTCGCCTTTTTTTGATCCCCGAGGGTGTACAATAACTATATTTATAATATACGTCCCGTATAGAACACCCTCGGGGAGGGGTTTGACGGGAAGGTTTTGGAGCGGTCGGTTGGGATCGCTTTATCAATTCATCAAGGTGTACAATAACATATATTGATAATATACGTCCCGTATAGAACACCCTCGGGGAGGGGCTTTTAGGATGGTCAAGAAGAAGTTCACGAAGGAGCAGGAGCGCGCCTATTGGCAGGAGAAGCGCGAGGCTTACATCGCCATGAGCCGCCGCATGCTCGACGAGCCTGGCTGGGAGTGGCGCGATCCACTGGCTTTCTACAGGGATATCTTTCCCGAGGGGTTCCTCCAGGAGAGGTGGGGCGATGACGGCAAGCGCAGCGAGTTCGACGGCAAGCCCAACGCCATCGCCTTGAAGTTCGGCCCCAAGACCCGCAAGCAGCTCGTCAAGGGCAAGAAGGTCGACGTGCCCGTTAT
>CALGKS010000052.1 GCA_937930475.1 uncultured Collinsella sp.
CTCGGCCACGCAGGCCTACGCGTACTTTATGTTCCCGGGTGAGCTGCCGCTCACCGAAGAGGCCACGGCGCGCCTGACCGCGCTTTCCGAGTTCCAAGACCTGGGCAGCGGCATGCGCATCGCCATGCGCGACTTGGAGATTCGCGGTGCCGGTTCGCTCATGGGCGCCGAGCAGCACGGTAACCTGTCGAGTGTGGGCTTTGACCTGTTTACGCAGATGCTGGGACAGGCCGTGGCCGAGGCGCGTGGCGACGACGAGGCCGGCGTGGAGGCGGCAAGCGTGGGCATCAACCTGCCGGCCGATTACTTCTTGTCCGAGGAGTATATGCCGGCGGTGGATCAGCGCGTGCTCGTGTACCGCAAGCTTGCGGCGGCCGAGGATCTGGAGAGCATCGACGAGGTACAGGAGGAGACCGAGGCCGCGCACGGTGAGCTGCCGTTGGCGGGACTCAACCTGTTCAACCGCGCGCGCATCCGCATTCGCGGCGAGCGCTTGGGGCTCGAGAGCGTCACACTTAGCGGCGGGCGCATCACCTTCCTGGGTGTCGACGTGCCCAAGAAGGTGGCCTTCGAGCTCAAGAATCGCTACGGGGCGGTGAACTTTCCCAAGAGCCGCAAGCTGTCGGTGCCCTACAAGGCGGGCGCTGGCGCGGGCAGCGGCCTGGGTCGCGGCCTCGACGCCAACGACGGCACCGGCCCGGTAGCAGCCGCGCTTATGTTGCTGCAGCAGCTCGGTGCGAGCGATGATGATTAACAAGTAAGGGGCGTGGCGGGACAATGTCCCGCCACGTTGCTGGTTGACCTCCGCCCGACCGAAAGGAAGCCATGTTCGGGTACATCTGCAAGAAAGATGCCGCCATTGTCGCGGTCATCCTGGCCTTTTGTCTGCTCATCGGCACGTTTTTCGATTACCAAATCTCGAGCGCGCTGTTCAACTCGTCCAGCCTGTTCGGCCGCTTTGTCGAGGCCGCTGGCGAGCTGCCGTTTGAGCTGACGGCGAGCGTCGCGGGCATTATGCTCGTGCGCGCCGCGCGCCCCGATTCCAAGGCGAGCAAGTGGCTCGCCGCCCTTGGCATTTTGATCAACGTGGGCCTGGCCGGCTACGAGATTATCGGGTCGCTGCGCGTCGGCGGTAAACTCATCGCGTTTCAGCTGGTTCTGACGTTTGCATTGGTTATTGCGGTTAATGTCATCGCCTATCGCCTTACGCGCAAAACCTCGCCCGACGAGCTCACGCGCTGGGCGCTGATGGTGCTTGCCGTGTGGGTCGCTCAGGCCATTATCCTCAACGTGATCGTCAAGCCACTGTGGTCGCGCCCGCGCATGCGTGTGATCGAGGTCACGCCGGGGCTCAATTTTCAGCCGTGGTGGGTGATCGGCAACTCCGACAAGTGGAGCTATATTGCGGCTGGCGTGATCAAGGACGGCTTTAAGTCGTTTGCGAGCGGTCACACCGCACACGCGGCGATCGGCCTGATGCTTGCCGGGCTTCCCGCGGCTGCCTTTACGGAAAAGCCGTCGCGCCGCCGCGTGGTCTTTTGGGCCGCGGCTGTGGTCGCAGCACTCGTCGCCTTTGGCCGCATCGTAATCGGTGCGCATTTTTTGACCGATGTGAGCTGCGGCTTTGCTCTGGTGCTGGCACTCGAGTGTCTTGCCGCACGCATTGCCTATCCGCACGGCGTACAATAAGCGCCACCTGAATCATCTGGCCGATATCCGGTAAGAGAGGATTGCCATGCTCGCGTTCAACAACGATTATTCCCACGGCGCACACCCGGCGGTGCTGCAGGCACTCGTCGACACCAACATGGAGCCGCAGCCCGGCTATGGTACCGACACGCACACCGAGCGTGCCAAGCAGCTCATCCGTGAGGCTTGTCAGGCGCCCGATGCCGATGTGTTCTTGCTGGTGGGCGGCACGCAGACCAACGCGACGGTAATCGACATGCTGCTCGCGCCCTACGAGGGCGTTGTTGCCGCCGAGACCGGTCATGTCGCCTGCCACGAGGCGGGCGCTATCGAGTTTGGTGGCCACAAGGTGCTCACCATCCCCGGCTACGAGGGCAAGATGCACGCCGAGGATCTCGAGAACTATATCCAGGTGTTCTACGAAAACGAGAGCTACGAGCACACGGTGTTCCCGGGTGCCGTGTACGTGAGCCTTTCGACCGAGTACGGCACGCTGTATTCCAAGGCCGAGCTGGCGGCGATTCATGCGGTGTGCCAGAAGCGCGAGATTCCGCTGTTTGTGGATGGTGCCCGCCTGGCCTATGCGCTGGCGGCCGACGAGTGCGACATCGCCCTGCCCGAGCTGGCGCAGCTGTGCGATGTGTTCTACATCGGCGGCACCAAGTGCGGCGCTCTGTGCGGCGAGGCCGTGGTGTTCTGCGGCATGCACGCTCCGGCACATCCCATTCCGCGCATTAAGCAGCATGGCGCGCTGCTGGCCAAGGGCCGCCTGACGGGCGTGCAGTTTGAGGCGCTCTTTACCGACGGCCTATATTTTGAGATTGGCCGCCAGGCGATTGAGACCGTTCAGGCACTGCGCCGTGTGCTGCACGAGCGCGGCTACCAGTTCTTCTTGGAGACGCCTACCAACCAGCAGTTTGTGATTCTGCCCAACGAGGATATGGCGCGCATTCGCGAGCATGCGGCGATTGAGTACTGGGAAAAGTACGACGAGACCCACACCGTGGTGCGCTTTTGCACCAGCTGGGCCACGACGCAGGAGGACATCGACGCGCTGGCGGCTGTCCTGTAGGTTGATGTGATGACGAGGGGCCGCCCTGCGCCTGGGTTTGGCGTGGGGCGGCCTTTGCTTTTGAGGGGGAGGGGTTTATGCCCGAGAGATCCGAGATGTCCGAGCCGACGATTCGCCTGGCGACGCCCGATGACGCGTCGGCGTTGCTTGCCATCTACGAGCCGTATGTGCGCGAGACGGCGATTACCTGCGAATACGAGGTGCCGAGCGTCGAGGAGTTTGCCGGGCGCATTGCCAAGACGCTCAAGCGCTATCCGTACTTGGTGATGGAACTCGACGGCCGCCCAGTGGGTTATGCCTACGTGAGTGCACTCAACAGCCGCGAAGCCTATGACTGGTCGGTTGAGACGTCGATCTACCTGGCACGCGATGTGCGCCATGGTGGGCTGGGGCGCAAGCTGCACGACGCGCTCAAGCAATGTCTGGTCGCGATGGGCATTACCAACATGTGCGCGCTCATCGCCGTGCCGCACGACAAGGATGACGAGTACCTGACACACAACAGCCAGGATTTCCATGCCCATATGGGCTATCGCCTGGTG
>CALGKS010000053.1 GCA_937930475.1 uncultured Collinsella sp.
CACCATAGCCGGCCAGCTCGTCGGATTGCGCTGGGCACCGTGCTGGTGACCGAGCCGGGTTTTGCCGAGGTGGCAGCGCAAGGCTTTGGCGAGCTGCTGGTGGCTGACATTGCCGCACGCGACGGCCAAGTCAAGGTGAACGGCTGGCGTGATGGCGCGGGCGTGGCGCTCGACGATGCTGTGGCGCAGCTTTCCGAGCTGGGCTTTAAGCATCTGGTATATACCGACATCGCGCGCGATGGCATGCAGACGGGCATCGATGTGGCGGCGTATCGCCATGTTGCCGAGGTCGCGGGATTTCCCGTCGTGGCTTCGGGCGGCATCTCGACGCTCGACGACATCCGCGCGCTGGCCGCGGTGGGCGAGGGCGCGATTGAAGGTGCCATCACCGGCCGTGCGCTCTACGAGGGCAACTTTACGCTGGTACAGGCGTTGGCCGCTGCCCGAGGGGAGGAGTAGCCCATGCTTGCCAAGCGCGTGATTCCCTGTCTGGATGTTAAGGACGGCCGCGTGGTCAAGGGCGTCAACTTTGTGAGCCTGCGCGATGCGGGCGACCCGGTGGAGCTGGCCCGTGCCTACGATCGCGAAGGTGCAGACGAGGTCGTCTTCCTGGACATTACCGCCACGAGCGACAACCGCGCAACGACCATCGAGATGGCGGCGCACGCGGCCGAGGAGCTCGCTATTCCCTATACCGTGGGCGGCGGTTTCCGCGACCTGGCGGGCATGCGAACCATGGTGGCGGCCGGTGCCGACAAGGTGTCGCTCAACTCTGCCGCCGTGCGCGACCCGTCGCTGATCAGCCAAGCTGCCGCGGTGTTTGGCAGCCAGGCCGTGGTCGTGGCGATCGATGCCAAGCGCGTGAGCCTGCCCGGTCAGCCGGATGCCGACAAGTGGGAGGTCTTCACGGCGGGCGGTCGCAACGCCACGGGTATCGATGCGGTTGCGTGGGCCGAGGAAGCGGCTCGTCGCGGCGCCGGTGAGATCTTGCTCACCAGCATGGATCGCGACGGCACCAAGGCTGGCTTCGACCTGGCGCTCACCCGTGCCGTGGCGCGCGCGGTGCCGATTCCCGTCATCGCGAGCGGCGGCGTGGGCACACTCGAGCATTTTGCCGAGGGCGTGATCGAGGGCGAAGCCGACGCCGTGCTGGCGGCGAGCGTCTTTCACTTTGGAACCTTCAGCATTCGCCAGGTGAAGGAGTATATGGCCTCTCAAGGCATCCCTGTCAGGTTGGACTTCTAGCGCTGCGGCTTGCCCAGGCGCCCGACCTTCCGGCTCCAACCCTCCTCGCGTACTTAAGTACGCGTCGTCGGGCTTGTCGCTCGGAATCTCGGGCACCTGGACAACCCTCGCCGACCTGCGAAGTTTGAATTTTGGGAGAGAAATGGAAGAGATAACCGATCCTTCAAAACTTACGTACGACGCCCGCGGGCTGATTCCTTGTGTGGTTCAGCAGTATGACACCGGTGAGGTGCTTATGGTTGCTTGGATGAACGAGGAGTCGGTGGGGCTCACGCTTAAGACCGATACCACGTGGTTTTGGAGCCGCAGCCGCCAGGAGCTCTGGAACAAGGGCGCGACGAGCGGCAACATGCAGGAGGTCAAGGAACTCTGGGCCGACTGCGATAGCGATACGCTGTTGGTCAAGGTCGACTCTCCGGGCCCGGCCTGCCATACCGGCAACCGTACCTGCTTCTTTAAGCGCGTGGAAGGGGGAACGCGATGAAGGTCGTGACGCCGTTCGAAGTTGCCGACTGCAACGCCGAGCTCCTCCGCGCGGGCGTGCCGTGCCGCGTGCACCTGACCGATGCCTGCGGGGCGCAGTCGCTTTGGCTCGAGGCCGAGAAGGAAAGGCTCGATGAGGCCCATGCCGTCATCGTTGAGTTTTTTGAGAAAAAGGGCGCAAAGCCTCGGTTCGATGAGACCGGTACCTACTTTACGCTGCGGTAACGAGAGGAAATAACCATGGGAGTCAGAACAGCTAACGTGCAGCCGGGAAATATTGGTGAGACGCTGACGGGCCTGGCCGAGGTGATTCACGGCCGTCGCGACGCATCGCCGCAGGAGAGCTACACCGCTCGTCTGCTGACCGACGTCGAGGACGAACTGCTCAAGAAGCTTGCCGAGGAGGCGAGCGAGGTCATCATGGCCTGCAAGGACAACGACCACGACCACATCCGCTACGAGGCCGGCGACCTGATCTATCACCTGCTCGTAACGCTCGAGCGCTACGGCATCACCCTCGACGAACTAGCCGGCGAACTCAACGCCCGCCGCCACTAAGGCAAGCCTTTGGTGCAATGGGGTCAGGTTGCTTTGCACCATTGAAGAGTGTCCCCGATGACTAGTCGTTTAAGAACGTCCCCAACGACTAGTTAGGCGAGGGGCGTGGGTTCCCATTCGCCGGTGGGGTGGGGGATGTCGAAGGTTCGATATCCGCATTCGTAGGCGTGGGCCTGGGCTTCGCGGATGTTCCAGCAGATATCGCAGGCGCGGTGCGCGTCCGAGCCAAAAGTGATCGGCACCTCGGCGTGGGCGAAGCAACGCAACAGCCCGGTTGCGGGATAGTAGTCGTCGAGGCCCTTGCGCGGTGCGGCGGTCGAGACCTCAACGCGGCGGCCCGTATCGTGGGCGCACTCGGCCATCTGCTCCCAGAGCGGCGTGGGGTCAAAATCGGGCGCGAGGCCCTCCTTCGAAAAGCGCATGACCAGGTCGGGATGGGCCATCACGTCAAAGTTGAGTGAGCTTTCGCAGGCGCGGCACCAGTCGTCGACATAGCGCTCCCACACGCCGCGCACGCCCAGGTTTTCCCATACATGCAGGTTGGTGTCGTCGTCAATCCAGCCGCAGAGCGAATCGGGCGTATCGGGACGAGCGACGTTTTCCGTTCCTGCCGTGCCCGCGGCGCCTGTCATGATATCGCCGGGGTTGCCGATCCAATGCACGCTGCCCAGGCGCACCACGGCGCCTTTTGACCAACGCTCAACCAAAGGCTCGCAGCCCTCGTACCAATCGCATTCAAAACCGTAGATAAAGGTGAGCCCCGGCGCGATCTGCGCGGCGAGCTTGCGGGCATCCTCAAATGCCAGGCGATGCGCCGGCAAGTCGCCCTCGACAACCTGCACCTCGCAGTTGGCGTCCATGCTGGCAGGCAGGGTGAGGTGGTCGGTCGAGACCATAACCTGGCAACCGGCAGCCGCGGCAGCGCGGACGTTTTCCTCAAACGAGGCGTGCCCGTCCGAAAACGAGGTATGGGTATGGCAGTCGACCAACGGACATGCGGACATGGCAGCTCCTTTGCATTTGGCGAATCCGCTCCATTGTAGCGGCGCGCCCCCCCCAACGCACCGGGCACGCTGCGAGTCGAAATCGAGCGGAAAGGGCGGACGGTGTGCGGTGGTGCCTCGCTTGCGATCTCAAAACATGTACGTCAGCCTCCAAAACCGACAAAAAATGACATGTTTGGAGGCTGACGTACACGTTTGGATGGGGGCGAGGGCGACGACGGACGAAAGTCGCGCCCATCCGAGGATGCCGCTCCCGCGTCGCCCGCGATGTGCTAGCGTTTGGGTGAACAAAACGAGCCCGTGCGGAAAGGATCCGGACCGTATGCAACGTGGAAGTACATCTCCGCTGTCGCGCGAGACCGATGCGCCCGAAACCATCGTCAAGCTGGAGTGCGACATCGATGACGCATCGCCCGAGGTGCTCGCCTACGCCGCCGATCGTCTGCGCGAGGCCGGTGCGCGCGAGGTGCACTGGCTGCCCCTCTACTGCAAAAAAGGCCGCCCCGGCTGGCAGCTGCAGGTGATCTGCGCCCACGAGGATATCGAGAGCCTGCAGACGATCATCTTTTTGGAAACCACGACCAACGGCATTCGCCGCCAGGTCATGGAGCGCGTCTGCCTGCCACGTCGCTTTGAGCAGGTGGCGACGCCCTGGGGCGAGGTGGCCGTCAAAGTGGCGACCCTGCCCGACGGCAGCGAGCGCGCGGCGCCCGAGTACGAGGACTGCGCCCGTCTCGCTCGAGAGCACGACGTGCCGCTCCAGCGCGTGATGCAGGCAGCGCAAGCCGCAGCGCTCCAATTTGAGTAACGCGGCCGGAGACGCGCCGCGCCCAGCTCAACTAACCCCACCCGAAAGGACCACCATGAAATGCCTCATCGCCTCCGACATCCACGGCTCGGCATACTGGGCCGAGCGCCTCGTCGCCGCCATCGAGCGCGAGAACCCCGACCGCATCGTGCTGTTGGGTGACCTGCTCTACCACGGCCCGCGCAACGACCTGCCGCGCGATTACGCCCCTAAGCACGTAATTCCGTTGCTCAACGCCTTGGCCGACCGCATCATCGCGGTGCGCGGCAACTGCGACGCCGAGGTCGACCAGATGGTGCTCGACTTCCCCGTCATGGCCGACTATGCCACCCTGTTCGACGAGACCGGCCGCGAGCTGTTCCTGACGCACGGCCACGTCTTTGGCGCCGGCATGCACAACAGCGTCGACCACGCGCCCGCGCTGCCCGAGGGCTCCGCGCTCGTCTACGGCCACACGCACGTCAAGGTTAACGAGGCGAGCGAGACGCACCCGGGCCTGTGGCTCTTCAACCCCGGCAGCGTGAGCATCCCCAAGGACGGCACGCACAGCTACGGCATCTACGAGGGCGGCGCGTTCCGCCACGTGATCCTGGAGGAGGAGTAACCATGGCGCAGCACATGGCTCAGCACATGGCTCAGCAAAATGCCGAGGGCTCGCGCGATCTGTCGACGCTGGTCGACGCATCGGCCGAGCTGCAGCATCTGGTGCAGACCATCTGGCGCCTGCGTCAGCCCGACGGTTGCCCGTGGGACCGCGAGCAGACGCATCAGAGCATCGGCAAGAACATGATCGAGGAGGCCTACGAGGCGCTCGATTGCATTGAGGCCGATGACGCGGCGCATCTGCGTGAGGAGCTCGGCGACGTGCTCATGCAGGTGGTATTGCATGCGCAGATCGCGGCGGACGCCGGCGAGTTTACACTGGCCGACGTGGCGCGCGATATCGACGCCAAGCTCATCCGCCGCCACCCGCATGTGTTTGGCGATGCGGATGCCGAGAGCTCCGATGAGGTGCTCAAGATCTGGGACGAGGTTAAGCTTGCGGAGAAGGCTGCCAAAGACAAGGCCGTGGCAGCGGGCGAGGCCGCGCCCGAGGGTCTGCTCGATGGCGTGCCCACGCACCTGCCGGCGCTGATGCAGGCGCAGAAGGTGTCGCGCAAGGCGGCTGCCGTGGGCTTTGAGTGGGAGACGGTCCAGGACGTGTGGGACGAGGTCGCCGAGGAGCGTGCCGAGTTTGAGGCCGAGGAGCCCGGCTCGCCCGAGCGCGAGATGGAGTTTGGTGATCTGCTCTTTGCCCTGGTTAACGTCGCGCGCAAGGAGGGGATCGACGCCGAGAGCGCCTTGCGCGCCAGCACGGCAAAGTTCCGCCGCCGCTGGGCCGCGATGGAGCAGATGGCCGCCGACGCCCATGTGGATCTTGCCGAGCTTTCGACCCACGGTCTCAATGACCTGTGGGATGCCGCAAAGGCAGAGGAGTAAGACTGCGGGAACGACGAGCCGGCACGCCTCGTCGCTCCCGCTAAATTTTTCGAAAAACAAGTGTATCCCTCGGCTAACTTAGGGCATAATGCAAAAAGTGCGACATGGCTAACTTACGGAGGCGCACCGATGGTGCACGGTCGGCCGGTCGCTTGCATCAACTACGTTTCCAAGTGAGAGGGAGACAACATGAGCGATATTTTGGACGTCTACGGTCGCGAGGTGCTCGACAGCCGCGGCAACCCCACCGTCGAGGTCGAGGTCGTGCTCGAGGACGGCAGCTTCGGCCGCGCGATGGTGCCTTCGGGCGCTTCGACCGGCGCCTTTGAGGCATGTGAGCTGCGCGATGGCGACAAGGGCCGTTACCTGGGCAAGGGCGTCTCTCAGGCCGTCGAGCACGTCAACAACGAGTGCGCTAACGCCGTCGTGGGCCTCGATGCCTTCGATCAGCGCGCCGTCGATGCCGCGTTGATCGCTGCGGACGGTACACCCAACAAGACCAAGCTCGGCGCTAACGCCATTCTGGGCGTGTCGCTGGCCGTCGCCCGCGCCGCTGCCGAGTCGGCGGGCCTGTCGCTGTATCAGTACCTGGGCGGCGTCAACGCTCACCTGCTGCCCACGCCCATGATGAATATCCTCAACGGTGGCGTGCATGCCGACAACAACGTTGACTTCCAGGAGTTCATGATCATGCCCGTGGGTGCTCCGAGCTTTGCCGAGGGCCTGCGCTGGTGCGCCGAGGTCTACCACACCCTCAAGGGCGTGCTGCACGAGGCCGGCCTGGGCGGCGG
>CALGKS010000054.1 GCA_937930475.1 uncultured Collinsella sp.
ATCTTGACCATCATGGTGCCAAAGTAGGTGGCGTCCATCACCTGGGCGCGAGCCTGCTCGATGGTAACGCCCTTCTTGGCGCGGAGCTCGGCAAACTTCTGTGCGTACTCCTCGTGCTTCTCGGCGTTGCGCGGGTCGATGATGGTGGCGCCGGGAACGTTGATCTCGTCGGGGTTGCCCAGGATGACGATCTTTGCCAGGCCCTCCTCGATGATCTTGGTGGCCGCGACGATAGTGCGCGGATCCTCGCCCTCGGGCAGGACGATCGTCTTAAGGTCAGCCTTGGCGGCAGACTTCATACGGTTTAGGAAATCGCTCATGTTACTCCTTACAAGCGTTTCGCTAAGCTCCAGGCGCCCGGCTGTTCACGAATAAACCCGCTGCTAGCGGGTCTACCTTTCAATTATGTTCGCCGCGGTGCTTGAGCTTTCCTTGTGTGGCAAGCTCATTATAGGACGCATTAGCGCTATAATCGCTCTGATAAATATGTCTCGACGTATGTTCGAGAAAAAGCCCAGTTAAAAAGCGTGTGGCTTTTGACAAGGAGTATCGATGCAGATTACCTCAGGCCTGCCTGAAGGCTTTAATGCCGGTGCGTACGACATGATCGTTGTCGGCGCCGGTTATGCCGGTGCCGTTTGCGCCCGCCGTCTTGCCGAGACCATCGGCTATCGTGTTGCCGTTTTGGAGCGCCGTAGCCACATTGCGGGCAATGCCTATGACTGCACTGACGAGGCCGGAATCCTTGTCCACGAGTATGGCCCGCACATCTACCATACCTTTAACGAGCGCGTGCATAACTTCCTGTCGCGCTTTACCAAGTGGACGGACTACCAGCACAAGGTGCTCGCCAACATCAACGGCACCCTTATGCCTGTGCCCTTTAACCATGCGAGCCTCAAGCTCGCCTTTGGCGATGAGCGCGGCGAGGAGCTGTATCAAAAGCTCGTGGAGACCTTTGGCAAGGACGTCAAGGTGCCCATCATGGAGCTGCGCAAGAAGAACGACCCGGAT
>CALGKS010000055.1 GCA_937930475.1 uncultured Collinsella sp.
TGTTGGCGACGTTGATGACATGGCCCAGGAACAGTGCGGAGATGGCGGTCGTGACGCCAAAGCCTCCCAGGTTGTGCATAAAGACCAGCGACAACACAAGCGAAGCGGCGACGTGCGAGCAGTCGAATACGACCTTCACATCGCCAAAGCGGCGCTTGAGCTTTTCGGCAATGACCTGCACCAGACCGTCGGGCGCGTTGGGAACGACGCCCATGTTGACGACGAGGCTCACGCCAAACGCAGTGATGGCAAGCGAGAGCAGCATGGTCGCAACCTGTGCCGGTAGCGCGGTGGGGTGCAGAGGGTTAACGTTCATAAAGAAGTCGGTAAAGCCGCCGATCAGCGTTGAGAAAAAGAGCTCGAGCAAAATGCGCGGCTGAAACTCGCGGCGCAAGATGGCTGCCTGTGCGGCAATGTATGCGACGTAGGTCGCGGTAATCCAAAAGCCGAGTGTCTTGCCGGTGAGCATGGACAGTGTCGTGGCAAAACAAGTGAGTGCGGCAACGCCCAGGCCCGATGCGGTCTGAATGCTCATGCCGAGGGCGAGCGTCGCGACACCTGCTAAATACATCAGCATTCTGATGACGGTACGGCACCAGTCGATCTTCTCGCCATTCATGATGATGAGCGGTCGCATATTGCTGCCCGTCCTTTCGGTTGTGAAGAAAAAGGCTGACCCGGGCCGGCAAAAGAGGGTTATCGGAGGCACTGCTGTAAAAGCAGAAAAGCCGGCCCCACGGTCAGTCGTCTAGAAAGTGTCTCGCTGTGCCGGAATGGGACTGAAGGGCCAACGAGACGGGAAAAAGCGAATGACAGGACGTGGGCAATAGGATGCCAAGATGGTAGGGTGCGTCTTAGCATCCTATTGCTCACGCTTAACGAAATCGGTTTCGTTTGAGCCTTAGTATACGCACGGGATTCCTTTTGCAAAGAGAAAAATAATAAAAAGGTGAACGTTCACCTAATCGCAACAACTCGTTGGCGGTATCATGACAAAGACATACTCGAAACCGATTTCGCAACGGTTGGAGAGCGCGTCGTATGTTCGTCGTGGATTGCCGGGCGGCTTGGTCTCGCCCGCCAGTCGCATAACGGCGAATGCTTTCACCCGGATCGAAAGGATCACCATGGAACAGCACACCGATTGCTCGTACTGCATGTGCGGGACCGACAACACGCTCGCCGATGCCTTTGGCATCCCCATGCTCGACCTGCCCGCCAGCAAGCTCATCTTGTTTAAGGAGCAGAGCCACAAGGGTCGCGTAATCGTGGCCTCCAAGCAACACGTCGATGACATCTCCTGCATGTCCGAGGAAGACGCCGCTGCCTTTATGGCAGATGTCCGCCACGTCGCCGCCGCGCTGCACAAGGCGTTCAACCCCGACAAGATCAACTTTGGTGCTTATGGCGACACCATGCATCACCTGCATGTGCATATCGTCCCCAAGTACAAGGACGACCCGTTTGAGTTTGGCGATGTGTTCGCCATGAATCCCGGTCGCGTCACGCTCGAGCCGGCTCAGTATGACGAGGTCGCCCAGGCAATCATCGCCAACCTGTAATAGTCCTTTATCTCATCCTCGGTTGCGGTGAAATACGGACTGTATAGCGGCTCCAAAGGCGCCATCAGTCCCTATTCCACCGCAACTTATGGGGGGCGGGGGATGCGATAGTATTGCATGGTGGTATTCGACTAACCGAGGGCTTTATGGAACAGCAGCATTATCAGAGCCTGCAAGACCAGGCATACAACGCATTGCGCTCCAAGATCATCTATGCCGAGCTCAAACCCGGCACGCGTCTTTCGGCGATTGGTCTGGAAAAGGAGACGGGAATCGGGCGTACGCCCATCCGCGAGTCTTTTGTGCGCCTGCGCGAGCAAGAGCTGGTGGAAACGCGCCCCAAGAGCGGCACCTATGTCTCAAAAATTAGCATGGAGCGCGCCGAGAACGCCTGTTTTTTGCGCGAGAAGCTCGAGAGAAGCGTGCTGATCAAATGCTGCTCGGCTGCCACGCCCGAGCAAAAACAACGGCTTGAACAGATTCTCGCTGAGTCCGAGTCGCTCGACCATAGCGAGACGCGCCGCTTCTTTGACCTAGACAATCTATTCCACGAGACGTGCTTTGAGATTGCCGGCCGCCACATGCTGTGGGATTGGATGAAGAGCATCAACACGCATTTTGAGCGGTATAACTGGCTGCGCGCGGTGTCACAGGATCTGGACTGGGAACCGATTCGTCGGCAGCATCGTCGAATCCTCGAGGCCATTAAAGAGGGCGATACCGATACGGCGAGCTATCTGGCGCAGACGCACCTGCATCTAATGCCCGAAGAGCAAGGCCCGGTCATCGCCCTGCATCCCGATTATTTTGAGCTGTCCAAAGATTCGTCCATCTAATCTATCCCCTCACCGCAACTGCGTTGGGGCGAGACGAGGCATAAAAGATGCGGTGCCGTTTGGAGGAACAGACCGGAAGCAGGGGTCGATTCCTCCAGACAGCACCGCATTTGTTTTGGCGCTCTGGATTATGTTGGAGCAAAGATTCAGCCGAGGGAAATAAAGCGGCTCGGGAGCGTGTCGCTTCCGTCACGTTCTATCAGCATACAAGACGGTTTCGGTTCTTGTTCGTGACGGAAACGGCACGCTTCCGAGCCGCTTCAAAAATGGGGGCGCGGTTTAGGTCGCACCCCCACGATAGAGAGCTGGATTAGGCGCGGACCTTCTTGACGACGTCCATGGCCTCGCGGGCGATCTGCTCGACCTTGGAGAAGTCGCCGTCGGCGAATAGGGCCGGCTTGACCATCCAAGTGCCACCGCAGGCGATGATGGCGGAGGAGCTCAGGTACTCCTCGACGTTAGCGGTGCTCACGCCGCCGGTGGGCATAAAGCGGTGACCGACAAACGGCGCGGCGAGGGCCTTGATGGTGTTGAGGCCGCCGTACTGGGCTGCGGGGAAGAACTTGGTGACCTTGAGGCCCAGGTTGACGGCAGCGGTGACCTCGGAGGGGGTCACGGTGCCGGGCAGCACAGGCAGGTCGATGTCGATGCAGTGCTTCACAACGTCCTCGTTGTAGCCCGGGGAGACGATGAACTTGGCGCCGGCGGCACGGGCCTGCTCAACCTGCTCGACGGTCAGGACGGTGCCGGCGCCCACGCACATCTCGGGCTCGGCCTCGGCCATAGCGGCGATGCACTCGGCGGCGCAAGCGGTGCGGAAGGTGACCTCGGCGGACTTCATGCCGGCGGACATGAGGGCGTGGGCGAGCGGAGCGGCGTCCTCGACCTTGTCGAGCACGACGACCGGCACGATGCCCAGGGACTCAAGCGTGGTGTAGAACTGATCGAACATGATGTTCCTTTCGATGTGCGGCGCGCGGATGCGCGTAATTGCTAAAAGGGCTGGTCATGAGCCGGTTTTGGATTGGTTATCGGAGGCACTGCTTGGGGTCACAAGCAATTCCAAAACCGGCTGCGCGACCAGTCGTGTAGGGAATGCCAGGCAAAACCGGAATGGGACTGGTGGTTTTGCCCGACCGGAGAAATCGGGGAGCGGGCTGCAGTGGTATGGGTATGGGAAACTGCAGCCCGCGGAATGGGGAACGAATTAACGGGCGACGCGGGTGCCACCGTCGGCGGCGTTGGCCACGGCGGCGATCTCGTCGGCGGTCACCAGGTTGGAATCGCCCTTGATGGTGAGTTTGAGAATCGAGGCCGCGATGGCGTAGTTGACGGCGTCCTGCGGGTCGAAGTCGTTGATGAGGGCATGAACGAGGCCGGCGTTGAAAGCGTCGCCGGCGGCAACGCCCTCGAGCACGTGCACGTCGTGAGCAGGGGAGAACCAGTGCTCGCCGCTCTCGGCGTCATAGAGCATGCCCATCCAGATGGAGCGCTCGACGCAGGAGATGTTGCGGACGACCGAGGCGACCTTCTTGCAGCCGTACTCGGCGCAGATCTGACGGGCCATCTCGACGTAGGTGTCGCGCTCCTCGATGCCGTGGGCAAGGGAGCCGGAGACGCAGGTCATGCCGAGGCCGGCAGGAGCGTCCTCGTCGTTAGCGATGCAGATGTCGACGAGCGGCAGGAGCTCCTTCATGGTTGCCTGCGACTTCTCGGGCGACCACATCTTGCCGCGGTAGTTAACGTCGCACACGGTGGTGATGCCCTTGGCGCGGCAAGCGGCGAGGGCATCCTTGCAGGCGGCGGCCATCTCGTCGGAGACGGCGGGTGTCACGCCGGAGAAGTAGAAGACGTCGATGCCCTTGAGGATTTCGTCCCAGTCAAAGACGTCGCGCTTGGCCATGTTGATGGCCGAGTACTTGCGGTCGTAGACGCAGCCGTTGCCGCGCTGCGAGGCGCCGACCTCAAACACATAGGAGCCAAGACGGTCGCCCTGACGCACGACGCGCGTGGTGTCGACGTCGTAGACCTTCAGCGAGCGCAGAGCGCACTCGCCCAGACGGTTGGCCGGAACGACGGAAACGTAAGCGGCCTTGTCGCCCTGGTAGGCCAGGGAAAGTGCGGTGTTGGCCTCGGCGCCGCCGTAGCGGACGTCGAACTCGGTGGCCTGCTCAATACGCAGGTGATCTTTGGGCGAGAGCCTCATCATAATCTCGCCGAAGGTAAGAACCGTTTTACCCATGGTCGCGTAGCTCCTTCTTGTCTGTGCGTACACCTTTGATATGGCGTTGGCACGGAGGTGCCAAGACGGTAGGGTGCATCTTTGCACCTCCGTGCCAACGCTTGCCGAAATCGGTTTACGAAATCGGTTTCGTTTCGAGTTGTAGTATACTCACCTACAACGTTTTGCAACCGAGATTTTTAAAAAATGCTTAAATGGCTAAGATTGCCGACAAATAGGAAACGAGGGGCGCTATGGCGCATATGAGAATCAAGGACATTGCCGCCGAGGCGGGCGTGAGCCCGGCCACCGTTTCGCGCTA
>CALGKS010000056.1 GCA_937930475.1 uncultured Collinsella sp.
CCTCCTCGCAGAAATGAGACCGCATCCCCCGAAGGGCCCCGCGTTTGAACTGCACCCCAGTTCTTGGAGTCCCTAATAAAAGTGCAGCGGCTAGGCTGCTCCCGCAAGGGCCTGGTTCCCGAACTCCTCGGGGGTCAGGCCCTTCAGTTTAACCTGCCTCCTCCTCGTGTTCCAGTGGATCAGGTAGGCGTCCAGGTCTTTTTTGAAGGACTCGAAGTCCGGCCACTCCTGCCCCCGGAAGAACTCGTCCTTGATGTGGCCGAACAGGCCCTCGGTGCACGCGTTGTCGAGGCAGTTGCCCTTCCTGGACATGCTCTGGGTTATCCCGGCCTCCTCGAGCATCTTGCAGTACCCCTCGTGCTGGTACTGCCAGCCCATGTCGCTGCCCATGATCGGGTGCTTTCCCTCGGGCATCTTGGCCAGGAGCATTCCGAGCATCTCCTTCTGCTGCGCCATGTCCGGATGAGTGGAGATCGACCACGCGTGGACCTCCTTGCTCCCGAAGTCGTACACCGGCGCCAAGTAGGCCTTGCCCCACTCCTGCTTGAACTCGGTGACGTCGGTGCCCATCTTCTCCCAGGGCCCGTCGGCCTCGAAGTCGCGGCCGAGCACGTTCTCGAACGTCCTGCCGACGACCCCCTTGTAAGAGTTGTACCTGTGGTAGTCGCTCTCCCGGCGGATGCCGCAGCGGACGCCCATCTCGCGCATGATCTTCAGCACCGTCTTGTTGGCGATGACCTCGCCGTCCTCCGCCCGCAGGCACATGGCGATCTGACGGTGGCCGCAGCCGTTGGGGGTGCGGGAGAATATCTCCGCCACCTTGCCCCGCAGCTCGGGCCTGGTTGGCGCCTTGGGCGGTCGCCCCTTGTTGTAATGGTAGGTCGACGACGCTATCCCCGCGGCCGCCAACAGGTCCTTGAGCCCGTGTCCCTGCCCTGAAAGCTCGCGTATCACCTGGCATTTCTCCCAGGTGCTCGCCTTTCCGCCTCCAGGGCTCTCAATTTTTTTAGGTAGGCGTTCTCCGCCCGCAGCCGGCGGTTCTCCTCCTCGAGCTCCGCCTCGCGGGACTTGGGCCTCGGTTCGCCGCCCTCGGCGGATCTGGGCCTGCCCTTGGGCTTTGGCCGCAGCGCATCCGGGCCGCCCTCCCTGTACTTCCGCGCCCACTTAAGCAGGGGGTCGAGGCTCGCTATCCCGTACTTAGACATGACCTCCTGCCGGGTGAGCCCGCCCTCCGTGTAGTCAATGACCGCTGCGAGCTTCGTCTCGAAATCGTACTTCTTGTGGCTGGATCCCATCCCGAGGAAAACCTCTCTCCCGACGGACCTGTATGTATGGACCCATTTTCGAGCGATTGACTTCGAGATTGCAAGTTCGTTTGCGATAGCGCGAAACGAATGGCCTTCTTCGATGAGGTCGGCGGCGTGCCGCCTCATCTCGTAGCTGTGTCTTTGCAAAAGAAAAGCACCTCCGAAACTCGAACTTTATTTTCTAAGTCCAAGTTCCGGGGTGCAGTTCAGACCGAGGGCCTTTTTGTATGCGCCGAACTTCCTTGGGCGTGCCAACGGAAAGGCATCGACCGCATTCGCGTCACGCGCCTCCACTTCTTCGAACAACGCTTATTCAGCCTGTTACTCAATCTACTCCCGACCTGTTAAATGCTCGTAGCG
>CALGKS010000057.1 GCA_937930475.1 uncultured Collinsella sp.
GCGCGATGCGGTCGGAAAGCGAGGCTTTCTCGGCGCGGTTCTTGCCCCAAAACGCGCAAGCCACCATGCCGGGGCCCACATGCGAGCCGATGGTGGGACCGACGGAACTACGGATGATGGTGACGTCGGCGCAGCCTTCCTCCTTGCGGATGGCGGCCTCGAGCCAATCACCGTCCTTCTCGGCATCGGCCGTCATGATGGCGATGGGCATGGTGCGGTCGGGCACGTAGTTCTCGCGGAACGACTTGAGGATGGACTTGAGCGCCTTCTTGCGGCCGCGGTTGACGCCGATCAGCGACAGCGAACCGGCCAGGTCGTAGGAGAGCTCGGGCTTGACATCGAGCTTTGCCGTGAGCTGTGCCGCCGCGGGCGGAATGCGGCCGCCGGCAGCCAGCGCGTCAAAGCTCTCGAGCGTAAAGTAGCCGTGGACATAGGTCTTGGCCTCGTTTGCCCAGTCGACCAGCTGCTTGGCGGTGAGTCCCGCCGAGCGTTGACGGACGGCCTCGAGCGCCAAGAGCTCGCCGGTCGCACAGGGCAGGGCGTTGTCGACCACGTACAGCTCAAAATCGGGATACTCGGCGCGCACGGCGTCCGCCGCCTGGCACGCAGAGTTGTAGCTCGACGACAGCGCCGAGGTAAAGCACAGGTAGACCGTAGGCGTGCCCTCTTTGGCGCACTCGGTAAAGAACTCGATATAGCGACCAAGCGACACAGCAGAGGTAGACACGCGAGCGCCGGCGCGCATGCGGTCGTAGAACTCCTTAGGGCTGATGCTCGACCAGATATCGTCCGTGCGCTCCTCGCCATCGATGATAAAGGGGAAGCCCAAGATATCGACATCGAGGTTCGCGGCGACCTCGGGGCTAAAGTCGCAGCAGGTATCGACGACGATGCGGCAGCGGTCTGAATGGCCGGCAGATGCAGCCTTGTCCATCAAAG
Source organism: uncultured Collinsella sp. (assembly GCA_937930475.1). Lineage (GTDB taxonomy): Bacteria > Actinomycetota > Coriobacteriia > Coriobacteriales > Coriobacteriaceae > Collinsella. The sequence continues at coordinate 940 of CALGKS010000057.1, forward strand.
CGACTCCTTACGTAAAAAAGGCGGCCATCCGCATGGGATGACCGCCGGCCGTTAACTCATGCAAGTTAACGTATTTTACTCGTCAAGTGTTTCGATACGGGGCTTGATGATGCCATATCCACCATTCTTACGGTGATACACCACATTGATGAGGCCAGTCGTCGCGTTCTCGAACACATAGAAGTCGTGGCCGAGCAGATCGGTCTGCACCAGCGCCTGCTCCTCAGTCATCGGGGTGACATCGATGACCTTCTCGCGGACGAGCAGGTCGTCCTCCTCCTCGGGCAGCAGCAGGTCGGCCAGATCCTCGACGCGCTCGACCGGTGCGACATCCGCCGCGCTAGCACCGCCCTGGCGGTTGTCCACGACCTTGGTCTTGAACTTGCGCAGCTGGCGGGTGACCTTATCGGCGGAGAGGTCGATGGCGGCGTACATATCCGCACCGTGCTCGGCAACGCGAATCACCGAACCGCGGGCACGAACCGTAACCTCGACGATTGCCGGGTTGGGGTTCGAGGGGTTCTTCTCATAACGAAGTACAACGTCGACCGTCATGGGCTCGATATCGAAAACCTTGAGCGCCTCGCCGATCTTCTCATCCACATGCGCACGCAGAGCATCGGTTACCGTCGTCTTGCGTCCAGAAACCTTGATATCCATACGTGGCTCCAATCTGCCTCGGGGACTTACTGTACTGGCTATGTACCCATTGCCGTGCATTTAATCACGCGGATTCCTAAAGACCCGAATAACGATTGCTTGATACCGCATACCGAAGTCTCGCACTTTTCTGTGGCAAAGTGCGCTATGGGAAGGCGACGACGACTATGTATTTGGCCTCAAAAATTTGCTTTGACCTGCTGGTTTTATGGAAACGAAAAAGCCGGGCTCCCCTGTTGGGAGAGCCCGGCAATGCGTGTTGAAACCGTGAAGAGGAGTCCCTCTTAGCGAATAGGAGGCGCCACCCCTAGCAATAACTAGCTATTGAGCTTGTTAATGTTGTCGTCGGTGATGGTGCCCTCCTGGCTGGACGATTTATCCTCGGAGGATGCACCCTCGCTGCTCGAATCGGAGGATGCGGACTCGCTGGATCCGGTGTCGGTCGGCTGTACGTCAGCGCCCGAGACCATCTTGGTAGTGAGGTCATAGGGCATCGTGCCGTACCAGACGGAGTGGACCGCCTCGAGCGTGCCATCGGCCGTGATACCGTCGAGGGCATCGCTCACGGCACGGCATAGCTCGTCGTTGGCCGCGAGGCCCGCGACGCCGAGCGTCGAGGGCGTCTCGAGCGCGCCGACGTAAGAGATCTGGCTTATCAGGCGCGCAAGGTAGCCGCCGGCCGTGGAGTCGCAAATCACGTAGTCGACCTCGCCGGACTCGAGCGCCTCAAAGCACTCGTTGACGTTGGAGAAGGTCTTTTGGTTGGCCGTGATGCTCTGCTTGGCGAGCGCTTCCTGCGAGGCCGAGGAGGTCTGAACGCCCAGGGTAGCGGTGTTAAGCGTTTCGGTGGAAACGCTCAGCGACTCGCCGTCGCTCGTCTTTCCGAACACTGCCGCAGCGTCGTACAGGCAAGTACCAAGCGTGCTGATGTCACCATCCGTGGAATTGATGTCGCCAATGAAAATGTCGGCCTTTTTGTCGCCAAGCGCGGAATCGGCAGAAGACGCATCGACGAAGGCAACTTTAAGGCCCATACGGCTTGCAAGGGCGCGGGCAGCGTCGACCGCGTAGCCCGTGAGGTTACCATCGGCGCCCTGCATGGCCTGCGGAGCATCGGAGGTATCGAGGGCAACCGTCAGGGTACCGGGAGTGACCAGGGCATCGTCCGACACCGCCGGCGTGACGGTCTCGCGCTCGATCTGGTCAATCGTGGGTGTCGTGAACGTGGACAGTGGATTGAACGCGCATCCGCTCAAGCCCAATACGGCAATGACCGCCGCGGTCCCAGCACCTAACCGAGCCGCGTGCATCAAGCTGCCCCTCACCATGTCCACTACCCTGCCTTCTGTGTCGTATACAATCCGTGCGTTGCGCGGAATAACGGGTTGTTCCCACCAGCTGACCTGGTATTTGACCCCACACTTGCGCACCGGGGTGTTTGCTCGGGAAGCCGTAGCCACCTTCACGACTGGCCCGCTCGCCCGCGAGGCGGTATTGCCCCAAAGAAAGTAGAACGGACGGTGCGGCTTACATCTAGGACGCGCCATGATCGCGCCGCGCGCACGCGGTCGCTTACGTGGATCCCTTTGACCGCGTCTGTCTTGGACTAGGATGGACATTTCGTCCATCCGCAACCACAGCCTGGCAGGAACGTAGCGCATTATAGCTAAGTTCAAGCTAAAGTTTAAGGTTAGGGACGTCATTCGCACCGTGAGCACAGATTTTGCAGGTCGGAGCAGACCTTTCGTGCCCCCATGAAGCCCGAAGCTCCCCTACGGTGAGCTCCGGGGCACCCTAAGAAGGGTGCCGTGTGCAAAAAACGGCAAATATGAGTACTGCTACAAATTTAGTAGCAGCGTTTTTCCGCCCCACGAGCCCTTATTGAGTTCCGCACAGCTTGCTTGGCGCCAAGATATTCCACATTCGTTTATTATCTATTCAATGAATCCAGATTTTCAGCCCAAGTTTCTTTGTTTTTGCTGCCACTAGTTTAATAACAGTACTCATATTTGCCGTTTTTTGCACAGCGCATATAAACAGACCCCCTATAAAGCCATAGTTTTACGCCGGCTTGAGCCCAAAGCACGCTCGGAGCGTATTCAGCAGAGCATCTTGCCTCTTTCGACGAGCCTCTACGCGATTCTGATATCGCTTGCCCATGCGCTGGTGGATGCGCCATGCGAGCGCTTCCATCGCTTCCATGTCGCAGAGCATTTCGTTGTTGACCGTCGCAACCTCGATTCCCATAGTAATCAAGCCCGTGTTGCGTTTTTCATCATGGATACGGCCCCTCCGGGAGGAATGGCCCAGCTCACCGTTGTATTCAAGGTCAAACCGGGCTGCTTCCTGATACGCATCGCAAACTGCATGCGGCATCCCCGAGATTGCCTGCGCGCGGTCATCGAACTCGATCTTGTAGTCGGTCTTAAAGGGACCGCAGGCAAATCCGCCATAGGAATACGGAAGCGAAAACAGAGCGAGCATGATGCACTCCATGGGCGAGCGCAGGTTTTCTGACAGGTAGGAACACAGGCGCAGCAGCTGTTTGGCGGCACTCCCCTTGCATCCGGAAAGGTATTTTTCCAGTCGATCAGGCGCCAGCACCGGCTCGACTTCAAAGTAGCCCACGTCTGCCGGTTGGTCCTTGTCCTTTGCAAGTCTATTCGCAACAGGCGAGGTGTAGGGAGGCAGATACTTCCCGCGATCGCTCAGTGAAATCTTGGAACACAGTTCCTGGGCCAGGGCAAATGCCTGGATACAGCCGACCTCGCGGGCAACGGCAACACAAAGGGCCTCGGGAGATAGACTGTACACCCCCGGTTCCACCTCTAGAATCGAGCCGGCAGGCAACCCGGAACACACGGACCAGTCCACGCCAGGCATGCGGCGGCGCTGCGCCGCAGATCCCACCAGCAAGCACAGCTCTTCTTGCACCTCGCCGCTTTTGGCTCCAATTCGCACCAGGTCGGAAAGATAAATATCCTCGGTCGAAGGCGATGACGTGCACAGCACGCGGCGCTCCTCCTCGGGCTCAAGGTCCTTCCAGCCGATGTAGCCCATCTGCCGGCGCTCGGCTCGAATCATGCGCAACGCCGAGGCACCCGCCAGAATCACGGAAGCCGCTAGCTGCTCTTTTGTCGGTTTGTTGCACTGTTTGATTGTTACCGCCACACGAATCACCCCTACCAAACGCGTGCGATAGCAAGGCCATCAACGGCCGCGGCACCGGCGCGCTTGAGTTCCGCCGAAGCCGCCGCCATCGTCGCACCCGTGGTGATAACGTCGTCGATAAGCAGCAGGCGGCGGCCCCGCACGTCCTCAACGGTCTCGTACATGCCTCGGGCGCGTTCACGGCGTTCTTCACGACCGAGTTCACGTTGGTCGCCATGGCCGTACTTAACGAGGGCGTCGAGCAGCGGAACACCCGACAGCTCGCAAAATGGGCGCGCGATGGCTTCCATATGATCGAAGCCGCGTCGCCGAAACGCCGCCGACGTCGCGGGCACAAACACCACTGCATCGGCGCCGAACAACACGCCGCCATAGCGATCGGGTGCCGCGACCTGGGCATGTAAGGCGGTGTCGTATAGCAGCTCTGCCAGATACGGCGCCAGGCGTCGCTCGCCCGCGTCTTTGTACGCTTTAATGATCCGCGGCAGCGGATGTGTGTAAACGGCACATGCCAGGCACCGGTCGAGCGCTTCGGCCATCGCCGAAGACGCACCCTCGACCGAGCACTCGGTGCACAGCAAGTCTCCAAACGGGGCTCCGCATCGGGTGCAGCTATAACGTGGGTCAATGAGCGCGAGCGCGGCCAGGCAGTCTTGGCAAATAAGCGCGCCGGAGCGCTCGCAGCCGGCGCATCGCGTGGGTGACAACGCCTCAAGCGCCTCGTGCGCCGCCAGCTCGGCAAACGGTAGCCATTCGTCCGCGAACGGTAGAATGTCGGCACCTTGCAGGCATCCCAACACATTCAAATGTCTCTTCACGACACAACCCTCCCTACGTTCGGTCGCAGGGAGGGTTGTTGATTCAGCGCTATGGTACCCCGGCGCGTTTGGGGTCAGGCAGGTTAAATCCGTTTGCGGGCGCTATTCGCCGGTGGGCGGTTGCGGTGCGGACGAGTTTTGGGTCGAGCCCTCGCCACCATCTTGACGCGGCTTGCGGGAACGACGACGGCGACGGCGCTTCTGGCCCTGGTCGGCCGAACCCTCGCCACCACGATCTTCACGCGACTCGTGTTCGTCGCGAGCAGCGCCGCGCGCGGCCTTGGCGGCCGCGCCTCCGCCATCTCCGGGGCGACGGCGCGTGACCTTGACCTCGCCATCCGAGACCTGATCGGCCACGGAGGGCACCGAGGGCTTTTGCTGCGTGCCCGAGGAATGGCGACGACGCGGACGCGAGGCGCGCTCGTCATCGTTGCGATGCTTGCCACCCTTGTCGGCAGGCGTATCGGAACCCGAACCACCCTTGGGGGCGGCACCGGCTTCGCGAGCGGCTGCGGCGCGGAAGGCGTCCTCGCGCTCCTCGCTCGACAAATGGCGGCGGCGACGGCGCGTGGGATTCATGCCACCGCCGCGGTTTTGCTGCTGAGGCTGCTGAGTCTCGCGCTCGCGGGAGGAGTTCTTGCCTGCGGGAGCGGCCTCGCCGGCATCGCCCGAACCCGAGCGCTTGCGGCGGCGACGTCCACCGGCAGCCTCCTCGGCCTCGGGTGCCTCGGCCTTGCCGCGACCCTTACCGCGGCCGCGACCCTCGCCTTGGCTCTGACCGGCACGGGCATCGGCGTCCGCATCGCGGCGACGGCGCTTGGGCATCGTCGTCCCCGCCAGACGGTCGGCGCTCGACAGGCCATCGCCCACGTCGACGCCGTTCTCGCGGTCGAGCTCCATAAGCGCCAAGCGCATCTCGGGCGACTCGATACGCTCGAGCACATCGCGCGTCACGCAGTCGGGACGGCAGTTGCAGCCCTGCTCGGCGGCCTTCTTTTTGCAGCCCTCAGAGCACGTCATATCGGCCAAGTTGACCTTAAAGACTTTGCCGTTCTCCAGGCGCAACACCAGCTGCTCACGCGGCGTGTCATATTCCTGGATGCGCGCCTTGCCAAGTGGCGTATCGATAAGTGTCTTCTTTTTGGGCGCGCGGCTCTTAAAGTCCTTGTACGCCTCAAACTCGTAGCGCAGGCAGCACATCAGGCGGCCGCAGACGCCGCTAATCTTGGACGAGTTGAGCGGCAGGTCCTGCTCTTTTGCCATGCGAATCGAAACCGGCTCAAACTGTCCGCCAAAGCGCGTGCAGCAGAGCTCCTGGCCGCACTGGGCATAGCCGCCCACCAGGCGGGTCTCGTCGCGCACGCCGATCTGGCGCATGTCGACGCGAATGTGCAGCGTCGAGGACAGGTCCTTGACGAGCTGACGGAAATCGACGCGTTCCTCGGCAGCAAAGTAGAACACGGCCTTCTCGCCGCCAAACAGGTACTCGACGCCGACCGGCTTCATCTCGAGGTCGAGCTCCTTGACCAGGCGGCGGAAGTCGACCATGGCCTCGTCACCCTGGATAGCCAGATCGTCGGCAAGCTGCAGGTCGATGTCGCTCGCTACGCGCAACACGGGCTTGAGCGGCTGACCGATTTCGTCGAGCGGCACCTCGAAGGGATCGGCCGTGACCAGGCCGATCTCGGTTCCGCGCTCGGTAGAACAAATGGCATAATCGGCCTCGAGGATATCCAGATCCTGTGGGTCGAACCACAGGTCGCGCGAGGCGTAGGTAAACTTAACGGGTACGACTAACGGCATTTCAGTGCCTTCCTGATATCGAACAGCATGACCTCGATGGCCAGCTGGGGAGTAACGTTTCTGGCGATGTTGCGCTCGGCGGTTGCGACCGCCTCGAGCGCCTGGGTGGCACCCGCAACATTCGTCGCCGCGGCAAGCCGCCCGATCGTGTCGCGCACGTCCTCGTTCACAACGTCTGCCGCCTCATCCTGAAGCGTCAGCAGCACGTCGCGCATGAGCGTCCGCGCGCTCGCCAGCGCTTCCATGATACCCGAACGCTCGCGCGCGTTGAGTTCGCGCTTGTTGCGGTCCTCAAGCTGCTTCAATGCTCCACGCGACAGGTAGTCGGCATTTTGCTCGAGCACCTTTTCCTGCGTGGACTTGACCTCGGCGAGCGGCGCCTTGACGGCGACGATGAGCGACTTGGCGCGACTGAGCACATCGGCCTCGTCGGCAGCGATGAGCGAATCGATGGCGCGGACCATCTGGCGGCGGGCGTCCTGGCGCTCGGCGCTCTTAAGGAACTCGATGCCGCGCGTGGGGCTTCCCGCCACGGCAACGGCCATGCGACAACGCACGATATCCTGACCGGTGGCGCGGCTCACGGCTTGCGCGGCGGCGACGGGCGACACCAGCCGAAACGGTACGCACTGGCAGCGGCTCACAATGGTGGGCAGCATCACGTCGGCCGAGGTGCCCAGCAGGATGAACATGACACCCTCGGGCGGCTCCTCGAGCGTTTTGAGTAGCGCGTTGGCGGTGTTGGCGCGCAGCTGCTCGGCACGGTCGATGATGTAGACCTTTGCCTTGGCGCGGATGGGCGCCAGGGGCACGTCGTCGAGCAGCCCGCGGGTCTGCGCGATGAGGTAGCCCGTAGCACTTTCGGGCGTGTAATAGTGCACGTCGGGATGCGTATGGCGCGCAACGCGCACGCAGCTGTCGCACGAGCCGCAGCCGTCCTGCTCGCACAGGAATGCCTGGGCAAGCGCCCATGCGGCGTCGAGCTTACCGGCGCCGGGCGCGCCCAAAAACAGGTAGGCGTGCGATGCGCGGCCGCTTGCGATGGCGTTGGTCAAAAAGTCGCGCACGCGCTCTTGGGTGTCGAGCTTGGCCAGCAGGCTTGCCTGAGCGGGGGCCATGTTACTCAGCCTCCTGGACAAGCGCGGCGG